>JANXWX010000141.1 GCA_025350915.1 Nitrosomonadales bacterium | reverse complement strand
ATGAAGGGTCAGGTCATCATGGTATGTCGGCATTGATCGATCTGGTTGCCCGAAAATAATAGAAATAGTGTGGAGACTTGCTACTCTCACTGCGATTCTATATGCTGAAAATGCAATTTCGAAATTAACTTATTAAGGAGTGTTGAGAATGAGCAATAAAGTCAATGTTGCATTATTGGGCCTGGGACTGGTGGGTGAGAAATTCGCCGAAAATTTTCTGGAAAAAATTCAGGAGGAGCATGTAAACGTCGAAATCGTCGCAGTGTCGACGCTTGACCCTGGTGCGGCTGTCGCAATGGGGTTTGCGCATAGCAAAGTGCCGGTTTATACCAACGCGCTTGATGTGGTAAAAATGGGCGATAAAGTTGATATTATTTTTGATCTAACGGGAGACTCCGAGTTGCGCAAAAATCTGCGCACCCGCCTGCAGGAAACCAAAAATGGCCATACCGTTATCGCACCAGAGGTAGTGGCACACTTGTTGTGGAATTTCTTTGGCGAGAAAACTGAAATGCCCCAGAGTGGAAAAACTGGGTATTAATCAACAACGGGTCTTGCGTTGCTGCTCTTTTGGTAGCGCAGATTATCTGTACGTAATATTTTAATGCAGCCTGGTCATTAGCCTGAATATACGGAACAGGTTATTTGTGGCCAGAATATTCAAAGCGTCCGCCAGTCAATTTAGGCTGGCACGTTCCAATGAAGTAAATGCTTGTTGGCCTGTTTGGCCATTCATTTAATTATAGGTACGCTATGGCATATATCCTTAGTTACGGCATCGGTAGCATAATCGGATTAATCGTCGTGTTGACGCTGCTGTTCTGGCTGATACGCGATATTGTGCAGAAGAAGCATTCGGTGCTGCGTAACTACCCGTTGATCGGGCGCCTGCGTTATTTTCTCGAGAGCCAGGGCGAATACATACGCCAGTATTTCATTGCGGGTGAGCGCGATGAAATGCCCTTCAATCGCGCGGCGCGTAACTGGGTTTATCGCACTGCAAAAGGCGTGGGTGGGGTAATCGGTTTTGGTTCTACCAACGACCTGCGCGAGCCCGGCTCCATCATTTTCGTCAACGCTCCTTTTCCTGCAATAATCTTGGCCCGCTGCGTGCGATGGCGGGTATATGGCAGGGACAACGTGGCCTTGATGTGAAACCGAAAGTCGAGGGACCGAAAAAACAGGCCTATGTCGAGCGTATGGAGTTGCAGCCTATCGACCCGCAGACCAACGGGCCGCAATTGTTATATGGCCTGCGTTACCATACGCATGTGGTCAAACCAGAACAGATAAAAACGTATCATGAGCAGGTGGGTTACTGGTTGTGGGAGCCTGCAACCGGCAGCGTGATCCACACCCTGTCTATCCCCCGTGGTATGACGGCGATGGCAGGGGGTAAAGCCAGTGCCGATGCAAAAGAGTTTGAATTGCTGGCGACAGAAGGTGACAAGTATTATTCAATCTGTTTATCACCCTTTCTGGACTACGCTTTCAGAACAGTTGAATTTTGTATCAAGGTAACGATACATTCGGATGGAACCTGGTCGTATGATGAAGATACAGTATTGGTGATTAAAGACCTGGCAGAACCCTTTCATCACACTGATCGCAATACGTTGGTGAAAATAGCCGACGCTACGCCTAATCCGTTGGCACGAAAATCCTGAGAGTTGTTGTTGACGTTTCGTCGTACTAAATCTATCCATCACCTCAACAAGAGGAGTTCACATGTTTACTAAAAATACTTTTCAATTTCTGGATGAGCTGGCAGCAAACAACACCAGAACGTGGTTTGAAGCGAACAAGAAAAATTACGAGCTGCTGGTGCGCGAACCTGCTTTGGATTTTATCGAGGCGATGGCCCCTGTTCTCGAAAAAATTGCCCCCGCGTTTCGAGCCGAGCCACGCAAAGTTGGCGGCTCACTGATGCGTGTCTATCGAGATACCCGTTTCTCCCGTGATAAAACGCCGTATAAAACCAACATCGGCATTCAGTTTCGTCACGAACTTGGCAAAGATGCTCATGCGCCGGGTTTTTACGTGCATATCGCCACAGATGAATGTTTCTTTGCCGTGGGTTGTTGGCATCCCGAAGCCGATGCCCTGGGTCGCATACGCAATTTGATTGTCGAGAAACCGAAAAAATGGCTCGCTGCGCGTGACGATAAAAATTTTGCCGCACAGTGGAACCTCAGCGGTGATAGCCTGACGCGCCCCCCGCGTGGTTACGATGGGTCTCACCCCCTGATCGAGGATATCAAACGCAAGGATTTTATTGCACTTGCTCAGCTAACTGTAGCCGAAGCAACGGGTAAAAACCTGGTTAAACTTTCGGGTAGCCACTTTGCAACCGCTGTACCGCTTATTAAATTTTTGTGTGAGGCGCTTGAGGTCAAATTTTGAAATGTAACAATGCTAAATAGAACCTGTTGCTAAAATGATCTATAACACTATTAAATTAGATATGATTATTTATCGTTGATAGTGGGCGTTTGTTTATTTTCCTCCGACGGCACATTTTTGTTCAAACCTTCCCGTTCTTTTTTGTAGATGTGGTAACTGGGTACCGGATTCATCGCACGTTCATCCGGTGTTTTATAACCTTCGCTGCGGTTCTGAATACCGTTATAAAAAGCATGTTCCATACTGCTGGCGCACCCAGTCAGTAACGCCGCATTCAACAACAATGTAGTACGAGACAATTTCATTTTTAGATCCGAATTAAATCTTCGATTTTGCCCAGGAAACAATCCCCGCAACATCCATCGCACCCGCTTGCCGTGCTACCTCGCGCCCGTTTTTAAACAGCGCTAGCGTAGGTATGCTGCGTATATTATAACGTGCCCCCAATTCCTGTGTTTCTTCGGTGTTGAGTTTGGCCAGGCGTATGCCTGGTTCGAGTTTGCCCGCAGCCTGCACAAAAGCGGGAGCCATCATACGGCACGGCCCGCACCAAGGTGCCCAGAAATCCACCAGTACCGGAATATCGTTGCGTGTAATATGTTTTTCAAAATTGCCACTACTGAGTTCAACCGGATGTGCAGTGAATAACGGTTTTTTGCATGAGCCACAGTTGGGCTGCGCTGACAGTTTGTCGGCAGGGATACGATTTACGCCGTCGCAATGCGGGCATACGATGTGTAGAGAATCGGTCATGATTATTCCTTATTGATTGGATTTAGAATGTAGATGAGGGCAAAAAGAAATAATTCAAGCCGGACCAATCAGCCGTTCTCATATATTCCCTCCCCCTTGACGGGGGAGGGTTAGGTGGGGGAGATAATTTATAGATTCTCGGAGTCAGTATGCAGTAATACACGAGGATTCCGCGTACCGAGCAACGCCGCAGATGAATACCGCAGTCGTTTTTTACATCTGAAAGCGCATTGACAGATCTATCGCGTGAACATCCTTGGTCAGTGCGCCGATCGAGATACGATCCACACCGGTTTCGGCAATCGCACGCACGCTGTCCAGATTCACCCCGCCGGAGGCTTCCAGCTCGGCACGCCCCACGCTTAGTTTTACCGCGGCACGCATATTGGCCAAGTCAAAATTATCCAGCAGGATTAGCTTGGCACCCGCATCCAGCGCCTCGCGCAATTCATCCAGCGTTTCCACTTCAATCTGGATGCTCACACCCGCCGGTGCAATGCGCTGGGCTTCAGCGAGTACCGGGCGGATGCCACCTGCCGCCAGGATATGGTTTTCCTTGATCAGTACGCCGTCATACAGGGCCATGCGCTGGTTCTCGCCACCGCCGATTTTTACCGCATATTTTTGCGCTATGCGCATACCCGGCAAGGTTTTGCGCGTGTCAAAAATTTTGGCGTGGGTACCGGCGATCAGTTCCACATAGTTGCGTGTGGCGGTGGCGGTGGCGGAGAGTGACTGCAAGAAATTCAGCGCACTGCGTTCGGCGCTGAGCATTGCGCGTGCCTTGCCCTGTATTGTGCACAGGGTTTGTCCTGCCTTGATCAACTCACCTTCGCTGGCATGCCAGGTGAGCTGGCAATCCGGGTCCAGCATGACGAAGCACGCATCAAACCAGGGCTTGCCGCACAGTACCGCATCCTGGCGGGTGATCACCGTCGCGGTGCTGGCTTTGTCTTTTGGAATCAGCAGTGCGGTGTAATCCAGCGACTGGTATTCGGCAGGTTTTTCACCGTGACGACGGCGGGAAATAAGCCGCATATCTTCCAGCAGGGAGGCGGATACATTGGCATGAATATGGGGGGCGAGAAAGTGATCGGAGTAAATATTAGTCATCGTTCAGCCAGCGTATCAGATAAAACAGATTAAAACCTTCAGAAGAGCGGGAAGGGCCGATCACAATGGCTGGCACAATTTTCTCGGCCGGGTTGGCTCCCGCGCGCGCTTCTTCTTCGCTGCCCACCACCGTTACCACTCCTTCCGGGAAGCGCTTGCGCGTGAGGCTGGGCTTGGTGATCAGTGCATAGCATTCGTTTGTGATACCGGCTACTGGGTCGATCAGGTGCGGTTTCATGGTTAGGATGTCAGTGTAGTGTTTGAAGTGTTCAGATTTTAACAGGTTGATGACAAGTTTGAATTCAATCTCTTCGGGTCAATTCCCCGCCGCTTGCGGCGTTAGAATGGCTGGATGAGCGAATACATACATAAGAGTCACAATGTTACGGTACTGATGTATCACATAGTTTTTCCGGCGAAATATCGACGGACTGTGATTGATGCAGATGTTGATGAAGTTCTGAAGGAAGTGTGTTTGGAGATAGAGAAGCGCTATCAGATAAAATTTCTGGAAATAGGAACGGATTTAGACCATGTGCATTTTTTGGTGCAAAGTGTGCCAACGTACAGCGTTACGAAGATAGCGCGAATGCTGAAGAGTTTGACGGCACGAGAGGTATTTAGACGCTGCCCCCAGGTGAAGAAAAAACTATGGGGAGGCGAATTTTGGACAGACGGATATTTTGCGAGCTCGGTAGGTAAACATGGTGATGAGCAGATGATTGGGAAGTATGTGAAGAATCAGGGTAAGAGCTATCAGAAACTTCACCAAGACCATCAGCTCGCACTGTTCTGAATACCCCGTGGCTTGCCGCGGGGTTCTTTGTTTCAACAATTGACAGCGCTTGCTTGGAGGTGTTACTTTAGTAACACTTATAGTGAGGTGATAAATTATGGCGACGACAACTACACTTAAACTGCCTGAAGATCTTAAGGCACGCATCGCAACCGCAGCAGAGGCAGCGGGTAAGACATCACATGCTTACATGGTAGACGCGCTAGCTTCGCAGGCTGCATTTGATGAACGACGCAGGGCTTTTGTCGCCGCTGCTTTTGTTGCTGAGCAGGAGGTGGCCGAGTATGGGCTCGTATTTGATGCAGATGAAGTATTCAGCCATATTCAGGCAAAGCTGGATGGGAAAATAAGCAAGCGACCCAAGGCAAAAAAACTCTAATGACCCGGCTTGTTTTTGCACCTCGTGCCCTGCAGGATATGGAGAGACTTGCCGATTTCTTGCGTGAAAACGAGCCGGTTTCAGCGAGTAAAACTGTGTCTATCTTCATAAGCGGCTTAAGTGTATTAAAACTCCATCCACTCGTTGGCCGTATAGTTGAGCGCGGTTATCGGGAATTGCTTATCTCGCGTGGTCGTACTGGCTATGTTGCGCTTTATACCTACGATGTGGTGAGTGATACCGCGCTAATATTAGCAATACGACATCAACGGGAAGATGATTTTTAAATATACATATTGGCGTACGCCTCTACCGCTGATATGACATTGACCTGGGATAGTGTGCAGTAACCTGAATTTTTGATCTAAATTTTTGTTCCCACCTCCACCAGGATATAGATACCAAGACTTCTCTGTTATTTGTGTAGCAAAATTTTTTGTGTTTGCCCTTGAATATCTCATTTATTCCCCCACCTAGTAGTCAGACGAAGTTATTCTCAAGGAGCCATCATGCGTTTCGACAAATTTACGACAAAATTACAACAGGCTGTGTCCGATGCACAGAGCTTGGCGGTGGGTGGTGATAATCAGTTCATCGAACCGGTACATTTATTGCTAGCCCTGCTTAACGATGCCGACAGCGGTGCGGGGTCACTGCTTTCCCGTGCGGGTGGCAATGTCGCCGCGCTTAAAGCTACACTGAGCGAGGCCGTAACACGTTTGCCCAAAGTGGAAGGGCACGGCGGCGAAGTACAGATCGGCCGCGATCTTTCCAATTTGTTAAACCTCACCGACAAGGAAGCACAAAAACGCGGCGACCAATTTATTGCGTCGGAAATGTTTTTGCTGGCGCTGACCGGTGATAAAGGCGAAGCCGGACGATTGCTAAAAACCCACGGTGTGCAGCGTGCGCCGCTGGAGCAGGCGATCAATGCGGTACGCGGTGGCGAGTCAGTAGAAAGCGCCGAGTCCGAAGGCCAGCGCGAAGCCCTGAAAAAATACACTATCGACCTCACCGAACGTGCGCGTCAAGGCAAGCTTGATCCCGTGATCGGCCGAGACGATGAAATTCGCCGTGCGATACAAGTGCTGCAACGCCGCACTAAAAATAACCCTGTTCTGATCGGTGAGCCCGGTGTGGGTAAGACCGCAATAGTCGAAGGTCTGGCTCAGCGCATTATCAATGGTGAAGTACCTGAAAGTCTCAAAGGCAAGCGCGTACTGTCGCTGGACATGGCTTTGCTGATTGCAGGTGCCAAGTATCGTGGTGAATTTGAAGAGCGCCTGAAAGCGGTGCTGAAAGAATTGTCGCAGGATGAAGGAAAAAATATTGTGTTCATCGACGAGATTCACACCATGGTGGGTGCTGGTAAAACAGAAGGTTCGATGGACGCGGGCAATATGCTGAAGCCCGCTCTGGCGCGCGGCGAATTGCACTGCATAGGCGCAACCACGCTGGATGAGTATCGCAAGTATGTGGAGAAAGATGCCGCGCTGGAACGGCGTTTCCAGAAAGTACTGGTGGGTGAGCCCAGCGTGGAATCGACGATCGCGATACTGCGCGGCCTGAAGGAAAAGTATGAACTACACCATGGCGTTGAAATTACCGACCCGGCGATTATCGCGGCAGCCGAGCTGTCGGATCGTTATGTAACCGATCGTTTCCTGCCGGACAAGGCGATTGACCTGATCGACGAAGCCGCTTCACGTATCAAGATGGAAATCGATTCGAAACCCGAGGTGATGGATAAGCTCGAGCGCCGCATGATTCAGCTCAAGATTGAACGCGAAGCGGTGAAGAAAGAGAAGGATGAAGCATCCAAGAAGCGCATGCAGTTGATCGAGGACGAGATCAAAAAACTGGAACGCGAATATGCCGATCTGGAAGAAATCTGGAAGTCCGAGAAAGGTGCTGCTCAAGGTACCGCGCATGTGAAGGAGGAGATCGATCAAATACGTGCGGAGATCGTCAAACTGCAACGCGAGGGCAAGCTGGACAAGGTTGCCGAACTGCAATACGGCAAGCTGCCGCAACTGGAAGCTAAGCTGAAAGATGCCGCACAGGCCGAGACAGACAAACCTAAAAACCGTCTGCTGCGCACCCAGGTGGGCGCGGAAGAAATCGCCGAGGTGGTGAGCCGTGCCACCGGTATCCCCGTATCGAAGATGATGCAGGGCGAGCGCGACAAACTGCTGCATATGGAAACAAAAATTCACGAGCGCGTGGTGGGGCAAGACGAGGCCGTGCGTCTGGTGTCGGATGCGATCCGTCGCTCGCGTTCCGGTCTTGGCGATCCCAATCGACCCTATGGTTCGTTCCTGTTCCTCGGCCCCACCGGAGTGGGTAAAACCGAACTGTGCAAGGCACTGGCGACCTTCCTGTTCGATTCAGAAGATCATTTAATCCGTATCGACATGAGCGAATACATGGAGAAGCATTCTGTGTCAAAACTGATCGGCGCGCCGCCCGGTTATGTGGGCTATGAAGAAGGCGGTGGTTTGACCGAAGCGGTGCGCCGTAAACCATATTCAGTGATTCTGCTGGATGAAGTGGAAAAGGCTCATCCGGATGTGTTCAACGTGCTGCTGCAAGTGTTGGACGACGGTCGTATGACCGATGGCCAGGGTCGCACTGTGGACTTCAAGAACACCGTGATTGTGATGACTTCGAATCTTGGCGGGCAGATGATACAAGAGATGTCGGGTGACGATTATCAGGTGATCAAGCTCGCGGTGATGGGCGAAGTGAAAAGTTATTTCCGCCCCGAGTTTATCAACCGTATCGACGAGGTAGTGGTGTTCCATTCACTGGACGAAAAAAATATCAAAGCCATTGCACGCATCCAGCTGGGCTATCTGGAAAAACGCCTGGTTGCGATGGAGATGCAATTCGACATCACCGATGCAGCCCTGGCAGAGATCGCCAATGCAGGCTTCGATCCGGTGTATGGTGCTCGCCCGCTAAAACGCGCTATCCAGGCACAACTGGAGAATCCGTTGTCCAAGCTGATACTGGAGGGCAAGTATGGGTCTAAGGACACGGTGAGGGTGGATTGTGTCAATGGGGTGATGAGATTTGATAAAGCTTAATAGGTTGTAGCAAATAAAAACCCGGCGATGCCGGGTTTTTTTAAGGGGCAATTAGTCTTACTGTGTCACAAAATATAAGGCATAACATGTCGGCCAATTTCCATTGCCGGAGGCCTGATGGATGCATATGCAGAATTCGAGCATTACCTAACGTACCTGGCTCAAGGGCTTGGCCATGTGGATCGGCACGCTGGACTCAGCGGTTACTGCGCTGGCCTGATGCTGCCCCTGTCACGCAAGAGCGTGGAGCCCATGGCCGCCCGTATCGATC
>JANXWX010000114.1 GCA_025350915.1 Nitrosomonadales bacterium | reverse complement strand
TGTTAACGTACAGACGATTTTATTTAACACTGTGACTCTCCTCTGAAGTTTAATTCATGCACCGGTTTGTTAAAGCTGCATCCAGTGTCACATTATTTAATGTTGTTGTACTGCCGTAAGGCTGCGAATCTGGGCCTTGATTTTAATGTCCTCGGTTCGCTTGTCGGCATACTGTACCGTGAGGGTCAGCGGCAGGGTGGTGCCTGCTTTAAGGGGATGTTTGAGGCCAAACAGCATCAGATGATTGCCGCCCGGACCCAGCGTAACCGGTTGTTTGGCAGGCAACTCAAGATAGTCGAGTTGACGCATTTGCATCACACCGTTGTCCATCGACATGGTGTGTATTTCGGCACTTTCCGCTACTGCACTTTTAACTGCAATGAGGCGTGCATCTTTTTTGCTGGTGATGACTACGCCCACAGAGCCATTTACCTGTCCCGGAGCGGTCGCGCGAGCCCATGCATCCTTAACATCAACTTCGCCCGCATACACTTGGGCAGATAACAACAAAAGCCCAGCCACAAAAACAACAGGTTTCAATTTACTAAACATATCAAGCTCCAAAAAATTTGGATCTAGAATACCTCAAGCGGGGTTTCGCAGTCGAGGTATTTTCAGAACCTGGGTAAATGGATGTATGGAAATTTAGAGGATTTTATTGGGGTACCAACTATGTGTCTCCCCTTGTAATTCACGACACCATGCATACAGCGCATCATACAAAATCATGCCCTGAGCCAGCATTTCATGATCATTGCTAAAGTTGCGTGAGAGTCCCAATGAGATAGCAAGCAATCCCGCTGCCTGAGGCGCAAGATCAAGCCGGCCTGTATCTGCACCACGTACGATGGTGGCAAGTTGAGTAAGCGCCGGGTCTGCCAATTTGTATTTTTTGATAAATGTATCAAAGCTGCAAAATTCACCATCATGCCCCATTTCAACACCCGGAATGTCATAGGGGGTAGCACCCGTCTCTTTGGCGATTTCAAGTACTTTGTTCGATGCGACATAAAGAAATTCAGGCTCTTTATCAATGAAGCGTGCGATCAGCCACGGGCACGCAATGCGGTCTATTTTTGGACGTTCACGGGTTACCCATTTCATGTTTGTCTCCGCGGCTATTTTGGTTTTACAGTACCGCCGGCATCCTTCCATGCGGCGATGCCGCCTTCGATAAAGCGAGCCTTAAGTCCTTTGGCCTGCAAAGTGTCCACCACCGAATTACTAACACCACCGCCACGCACGCAATACAACACGACTTCTTTCTCTGTCGGTAATGTAGTGCACCAGTTGTCAATATTCGCGGGGTCAAACCAGGTAGAGCCTGGTATGACACTGTTGTCGGCCGCGTAGTCCTCTTTGCGCCGCACATCAAGCACGGTCACGTCTTTGCTGCCAACTATCGATTTAAATTCTTGCGGATTGATTGTTCTGTTCATTTTTTATCTCTCCTTATCCCAGTAAAGGTTTGATAAATGAAAAAGCCAGGCCCACTGCGGCGCTGGCGCCGATGACCTGCATGATGCCGATCTTATAGCGAAATAAGGCGATGAATGCCACTAATCCCACCAGTAAACTAAACCATTCAAATCCGCTGAACAGGCTATGAATATTCAGCGGTGCACTAATGCCCTTAGGCCACAGCACATGGTATGCAAAAAAAATAGCGAGGTTCAGTATTACGCCTACTACAGCCGCGGTAATGCCGGTGAGTGGTGCGGTGAACTTCAGGTCGCCACGCGTTGCTTCCACTGCCGGACCACCCACTAGAATAAACAGGAACGAAGGTAAAAAGGTGAAGATGGTTGCCACACTGGCCGCTGCTGCGCCAGCGATGAATAGTGCCTCGGGACCGAACAACTCCTTGGTCCATCCGCCGACAAAGCCGACAAAGGCCACTACCATAATGAGCGGGCCGGGTGTGGTTTCACCCAGCGCGAGGCCATCTATCATTTGCGTTGCGGTAAGCCAGTTAAAGTCGATCACGCCGCCCTGAAATACATAGGGTAATACCGCATAGGCGCCACCAAAGGTCACCATTGCCGCCTTGGTGAAGAACCAGCCCATCTGCGTCAGCACGCCATGCCAGCCATAAGCAGTAACAAGCCCGCCCATGATTGCCGCCCATATGCCAACGCCGATCAGCAATAATCGTATGAAGCGTGGCCATTTGAACTGTGCGTGCAGGGGCGGTGGCGTGTGGTCATCAATGATCGCAGGGCCGTAACTTTTATCGGATGCGCCATGGCCGCTACCCGCCTTGAATTTACCTGGTGCGATGCGGCTGCCCAGATATCCGGTGAG
This sequence comes from Nitrosomonadales bacterium, assembly GCA_025350915.1. Taxonomy (GTDB): domain Bacteria; phylum Pseudomonadota; class Gammaproteobacteria; order Burkholderiales; family Gallionellaceae; genus 39-52-133. Next base: position 41,065 of record JANXWX010000114.1, on the reverse strand, counting down.
TCCCGCTGCCAGCACAATTAGAGGGAAGGGCAGGTTGAAAGCAAAGACCGCGATGAAAGCGGCCGCTGCAATTGTCCACAGCACGCCATTTTTAAGCGCACGCGAGCCGATGCGATAAGCTGCAAACACGACAATCGCGGTGACAGCCGGTTTGATGCCATATAGAATTCCGGCTACTGCGGGCACGTTACCAAAAGCCAGATAAATCCAGGTCAGGGCGATCAGGATAAACAGTGATGGCAGCACGAACAGAACGCCCGCAACAATGCCACCCTTCACACCATGCATCAGCCAGCCTATATAGGTTGCAAGCTGCTGGGCTTCCGGCCCCGGCAGCATCATGCAATAGTTGAGGCCATGCAAAAAACGGTGTTCAGAAATCCAGCGCCTGCGTTCTACCAACTCCTGGTGCATCATGGAAATCTGTCCGGCCGGGCCGCCAAAGCTGATAAAACCCAGTTTCAGCCAATATTGGGAAGCTTCCCAAAATGTAACGGGCGGAGGTGGTATCGTGGGTATTGTTTCATTGTTCATGCGTGTTCTCCTCGCTGGAATAGGTCTGGTACAAGTCGTCAAAAATAATGGCCGCTTCACGAAGTAAACCATCATCGTCGGCACAGCGTTCGCGCATGCCTTTCAAAATTATTTCCAGCCCCGCTGCTTCAGCTACCGGAATACCGCCTACATCGAGGTAATGCACCACAGCAGCCATTCGTGCCAGTGCGGGATCGCGCTCGAGGTCGAATGTAGTCAGCAGTACTTCAAAGGTCACCAGTGCGCCAACATGAGTGAACGTCGCACCATCAAAATCAAAACCCAATGTATTTTCCGGGCAATCCTGTGGCATCTGCAGCCACATGAATTTCGCAGCAGGATCAATAAATCGCCTGATCAGCCATGCGCTTGTCATACGGTCTACCCACATTCTTCTTCGCGTTGCCCAGATGCGCTGCTGGTAATCCTCGCGTTTCAATTTCTTGATTTTCCCCTGTGCGGGTTGGGGTTCGTCAGCATTGCTCGCAGCGGCCAGTTCGGACGTAGCCTTTTCCAGTGAAAGCGCGATTTGATCGCGTGCGGAACCGGGGAAAAAATCAATCGCAGAAATAGCGGCGAAGTCACGCGCCAGCCGTTTCAATAGCCGTTTGCTCGCGAGCAGGTTCTGTGCAGGCAAAGTGCCGAGAAAGGCGTCGATTTCCTGTTTAAGTACGACATAATCGTCAGTTCGGTCAAACAATTTGCGAAAGACAAGATCCTGGGCAGGTTGAGTGCTTTGCAGTTTTACGATCTGTGCGTTACCACCGGCATCAATAATTTCTGCGGCCTGCTGTTCAAGGCTGAGTGCGGCATCTTCACTATCCGGCAGCAGATAAACTCCGTCACGCAACACGCCACAGCCCATGCTCTTTAGCGCACGCCAGATACGCATACGGGCAGTTGCGTTGGAAGTGGGTAGACTAATGATCAGCGAAAGCCAGTTGGTTGATATGCTCATGTATAAAATATTACAATAAGGTAATAGCTGTTACAAATATATTCTGCAGTCGAACCATGAAATAACTGCATCTAATTGATAATTATATATATTAATTTAAACGGTTTATTTGTATAGCTTCGAGCTATTGACATAGTTGTACATGCTGAATATCATTCTAATACTTACTGGAATGTATGAATAATAATCACCATGAACAAGTTAGCCATTAAAACCGTTGTTTCAAAACACAGCTCTCGTCAGATCAAGGACGGCTTATATGAACAGGTAGCCCGCATCGGCAAGGCTGCCTCCAGTCCCAAGCGATTGGAGTTGCTGGAGTTGCTGTGCCAGGGAGAAATGAATGTGGAGCAGCTTGCTGTAAAAGCCGAGATTAGCGTCAAGCTCGCCAGCTCGCATTTGAGCGTATTGAAATCGTCCAGTCTGGTTGTATCCCGACGCGACGGGAAAAATATTTATTACAGTTTGGCCGCACCTGAAGTTGCCAAATTCTGGGTAGAACTCCGCTCACTCGCCGAGGAAAGACTGCTTGATTTGCAGGCAGCACTGGGTAGTTTGGTTGCAGGTTCCGGCAGCCTTGCAGTGATGGACAGGGAGATGTTGTTGCGTGAAGCCGCCAGCGGTGAAGTTGTTGTCATCGATGTACGGCCTGAAACCGAATATGCAGCTGGACATTTGCCATTTGCCCGCTCGATACCCGTGGCTGAGCTGAAAAAACGCATCGCTGAAATTCCCAAAGACAAAACCGTCGTGGCGTATTGCCGCGGCCCATTCTGCCTGCTTGCCGGCGAAGCGCTAAACATTCTGCATGAAGCCGGGCATAAAGCCCTGCGCCTGGAAGACGGCGTTGCCGAATGGCAGGCACGGGGGCTTTCCATTCAACGTTAATTTTTCAATTTTATTTAACTCATTATCAGGAGCTCATTATGTTCTTCAAACAATTGCCCGCTAAAGACTCATCACTGTCTTATTTTTTGGGATGTGGCACGCTGGGCAAATCCATCGCGGTAGATGTGGTGGCCGGCGATGAAGCCTGGTTTATTGAAGAAGCAAAAAAAGCGGCCGTCACCATTACCCATGTAATCGATACCCATGTGCATGCTGATCACTACTCCGGCGGACGCAAGCTGGCAGAGATGGTGGGCGCACCTTATTGTTTGCATGAAAGTGATGCAGACTTCGTCAAGTTTCCATTCCACCCGCTGCGCGATGGTGATGTCATTGATGTTGGAAATGTGAAAGTGACCGTGTTGTATACGCCCGGTCACACACAGGACAGCACCTGTCTGGCAGTTACCGATAACCGCCGCACCGATCAGACCTGGTTTGTGATTACCGGTGACACATTATTTGTCGGCAGCGTGGGGCGTCCCGACTTGGCAGGACGCGAGCAGGAAATGGCGGGCAAGCTGTTCGACAGCCTGCATGCCAAGTTACTGAGCCTGCCGGATGAAACTGAAATTTTCCCCGGCCACCAGGCGGGCAGCGTGTGCGGAGCGGGCATTTCCGGCAAACCTTCTTCCTCTATTGGTTTTGAGAAGCGCTTTAATCCTGCGTTGCGCCTTACTGACAAAAATGAATTTATCAAACTGGTGACTGGCGACATCCCCCCGCGTCCGGCCGAGATGGACAAAATGGTTGCAGCAAACATTGCAGCCTGACTTTTTACTTTTTAACTGCTAAATATTTATGAACACGTCCCATTCGATGCCGGATAGTTACAAGCACTATAGCCACGGTATTCGCTACAATTTCACCCAATTTGCACACCAGTTGTTTCAGGTGTTTCTGGTAGGCATGACCATAGGCATGATGCGTACAGTCGTGCCTGCCTTGGGCGAGAGCGAGTTCGGCGTGCCCAAAAATTCCTTCATGTTACTGACCACCTTCGTGGTGGCGTTTGGTTTCGTCAAAGGCACGCTCAATTTTGTTGCGGGTCGATTGTCTGAGCGTATCGGGCGGCAAAAAGTATTGCTGATAGGCTGGGCTGCAGCGATACCGATTCCATTCATGATTCTGTACGCGCCAAGCTGGAACTGGATCGTCGCTGCCACCGTATTACTTGGCGTGAATCAGGGCTTGACCTGGTCGATGACCCAGACTTCAAAGCTGGATCTCACACGCCCGGATCAACGTGGTTTTGTGATTGGCCTGAATGAGTTTTCTGGCTATGTCGGGCTTGCGATAGCAGGCATCATCACCGGCTACATGGCAACCGCCTATGGGCCGCGCCATGGCTTGCTGATATTTGGTATCGCGGTGATCGCATTGGCAACCTTGCTCACCCTGTTATGGGTCAAGGACACTTTATCCTGGGCCAAGGCAGAAGGCGCCAAACATGCAACCGGAAAATCCATCGGGCCCATACCTCGCTATCCCACCAACATCTCCGATAAACCCACCACCTGGGAAGTTTTCTCGCTGATGTCATGGCGCGACAAGCGCATGGCGGCGCTGAGTCAGGCAGGACTGGTGGAAAAATTTGTGGATGCACTGGTATGGGTGTTCTACCCGGTTTTCCTGTACCGGCATGGCCTGTCTTTAGCTAGCATCGGCTGGGTCATCGGCGTATATGGGATTATGTGGGGAGTCTCGCAATTCTTCACAGGTAAGCTTTCCGACCACATCGGCAGGCAAATGCCTATTGTCTGGGGCATGTGGATCTGCGGTGCGGGTGTGGCGATGATGTTGTTGGGCGAGGGCGTTGTGTGGTGGTCAGTGTCGGCTGCAATAACGGGCTTCGGCATGGCATTGCTTTATCCCAATCTGTCGGCGGCGGTGTCTGACATTGCCCACCCCAACTGGCGCGGTTCGGCCATCGGCATATATCGTTTCTGGCGTGACCTCGGCTACGGCATCGGCGCATTGGCGCTCGGCATTGTGGCCAGTCTTAACGGTGTTATCGAACAGGCTTTCTGGTTTGTTGCGGTATCGATGCTGCTTTCCGGCCTGGTGGTACATATATGGGGAGAAGAAACGCATCCGCGTTTAAACCCCGCTCCAGAAAATAAATAACAGGTGATAAAGATGAAACTTACAAAATTATTTTCTGCATTTCTTCTTGCTGCAGTCACGGTTGTGTCTGCGCCAGCCACCGCTAATGTCGAAGATAAAGCCGCAATCTCGGCATTGGAAGCCTATTTTGATTTTTCTGAATATGAAGGCGGCACGATTCTGCCTGAACAAATACCTGCCGAAGACTGGAAAAATATCCATGTTGTCGACACACGCGATGCCGAGCAATACCAAAAGGCACATATTCCAGGGGCAGTGAATATCGATTGGCGCAAGGTGCTAGGCCAGAGCAACAAATTACCCGGCAACAAAATGATTCTGTTGTATTGCAATGCGGGTACGCTTTCTTCACAGGCGGCGATAGCCTTGCGTGTGGCAGGTATGGAAAACGTGCGCATTTTGCAGGGTGGATTTACTGAATGGAAGGCCAAGGGCGGGTTTGAAGCCAACAGCATTGCCAGCAAAAAATCCGCAAAGTAATTGTCTGGTTGAATCCAGACCTAACTCAGGAGGAAGCATCATGAAAACGTTATTTGTTTTGAATGATCCACCTATGGAACCGAGCGCAGCTACAACGGTTTTCGCCTGGCGCGGGGGTGTTGAAACATGAAGGCAATGAAGTAAAAGTGTTCCTGCTGGGTGATGCAGCATTGTGCGGCAAGGCGGGCCAGAAAGTGCCGCAGGGCTACTGCAACATCGGGTTCTTTGCGCAAAGCATCCTCAGGAGTAAAGCCGAAATCGGCGCCTGCGGCGTGTGCCTGGAAGCGCGCGGCATCAAGGATGAAGAGCTGATTCCCGGTGTGACACACAGCACGCTTGAGCATCTGGCTGAATGGACGATGTGGGCGGATAAGGTGCCGGTTTTTTAAATTCATACATGTCCGTGAGAGTGACGAATTATGATTAATGTTGAAAAGCGCAACGTACTGATACTCGCGGGTACGCAGGCATTGTTTCAAACCGTTTCAGTGATGGTGATCACCATCTCCGGTATTGTGGGCTGGATGCTGGCTACGGACAAAAGTCTGGCTACGTTGCCGATTGCCATGATGATGGTGGCGGTGGCGGTAACCATGATACCGGCTTCACTTTTTATGCAACGCTTTGGCCGTAAAGCGGGATTTATACTGGGTGCAGCATTGGGAGTCGTAGCGGGATTGCTGGCTGCAATCTCAATCTGGCTGGAAAGTTTTTTCCTGTTCGTGGCGGCCAATATGCTGGTGGGTTGTTATCAGGCTTTTGCGCAATATTACCGTTTTGCAGCGGCAGATGCGGCCAGTGAAAACGCCAAAAGCAGAGCGATTTCATGGGTGATCGCAGGCGGCGTTATTGCCGCAGTGGCAGGGCCGAATCTGGTGCGTTTTACGCAAAATATTGGAACCGTTCCCTCCGCATTGACTTATCTCATCATGGCGGTATTGGCTGTCCTCGCTATCGTGCTGTTATCGCGACTGGCCTTGCCAGCCGTGAGTATTACAGAATCGCATGAACCGGCGCGCACCTTGCCGGTCATCATGCGGCAACCCATATTTTTGACGGCGCTGGCAGGCTCTTCCGTGGGCGCTGCCGTGATGCTGCTGGTGATGACGGCCACACCGTTAGCCATGCAGATATGCGGGCAACCGATAGGCGCTGCGGCTACGGTGATTCAGTGGCACGTGCTGGGAATGTTTGCCCCCTCGTTTTTTACCGGCAATCTGATCCGGCGCTTTGGTGTGTTAACGATTATGGGCACAGGCGTTGTCTTGCTGCTGGGCCATATCGCCATCGCTTTGTCGGGTATGGAGTTTTTGCATTTCCTCTCCGGCCTGACTTTGCTTGGGGTGGGCTGGAACTTCCTGTTTGTTGGCGGCACTACCCTGCTTACTGAAGCATACCGACCCAGTGAGCGCGCCAAGGTGCAAGCCATGCATGATTTTCTGATGTATGGCGCAGTGACGATTGCCACATTTTCATCGGGTAGCCTGCTCAGCAACTTTGGCTGGCAAGCGGTCAATTTTGCCGTGCTGCCATTCCTGGCTGTGGCGTTGATGATGATCATCATCCTGGCGATACAGCGCAAACGCGCACGGATAATCTCAGCAGCTGTATTGCTATCACCAAATTCATAGATGGATATTTTGCGTTAAGGAGGTTGTTTCATGGATCGCAAACAGCATTGGGAGCAGATTTATACCAGTAAAGTTTCTGACACTGTCAGCTGGTTCCAGGAGCATGCCGAGCAATCGATTAACCTGATTCACAACACTGGTTTGGGCAAAGACGCTGCTATTATTGATGTCGGTGGCGGTGCTTCAAAACTGGCCGATGACCTTGTAGTCGAGGGCTATTCAGATATCACCGTACTCGACCTGTCATCATCTGCACTTGCTGTCGCAAAGCAGCGCTTGGGAAAACATGCGAATGCCATACGCTGGATCGAAGGAGATATAATCCGGGTTGATTTACCACTGCACCGTTTCGATATTTGGCATGACCGTGCCGTGTTTCATTTTTTGACAGAGGCTACTGACCGGCAGTCTTATGTAGCTCAGGCCATGCGAGCGGTTCGCCCGGGTGGGTACGTGATCATTGCCACCTTTGGGGAAAATGGTCCGGAAAAATGCAGCGGTCTGCCGGTGGCGCACTATCGGCCGGAGACATTGCATGCAGAATTTGGAGATACCTTTGCGCTGATTGGGTATGAACTTGAAGCGCATCTCACACCATCCGGCTCGGTTCAGCAGTTTGTTTATTGTAATTTCCGCAAGGAAAAGGCCGGCACATAAAACCTGTAGTTGAATTAACAGGCTAGAATTCAATTTTTATATCGCTAGACTATTGAGGCGTCGCCCATACATCATGACCAATCAACCCAACATCATCGCTTTACGAAAATTTTTGGAAAACACCATCGTCGGCCAGGCCGACCTGCTCGACAAGCTGGTGATCAGCCTGCTGACCGGCGGGCATATCCTGGTGGAAGGCTTGCCGGGGTTGGCCAAGACCACCGCAGTAAAGACACTGGCAAATGGCGTGCACAGCAGTTTCCGGCGCATTCAGTTCACGCCTGACTTGTTGCCGAGTGATTTGACCGGCACCGAAATCTTCAACCAGCAGGCGGGTAATTTCAGTTTTTCCGAGGGGCCGCTGTTTCATGAAATTATTCTGGCGGATGAGATCAACCGTGCGCCTGCCAAAGTACAGGCAGCCTTGCTGGAGGCCATGCAGGAGAAACAGATTACGGTGGGTGGCGTGACGCGCCCGTTGCCGGAATTATTTATGGTGATGGCGACCCAAAATCCACTGGACCAGGCGGGAACTTATCCCTTGCCGGAAGCGCAGATGGACAGATTTCTGTTGCATGTGATGCTGGACTATCCCAGCACGGAAGACGAGTTGCTCATTTTGCAGCGAGATCGCGAGCGTATGACCGGCACATTGCCGGCAGCGCAGGGTGCAGTGCTTGATGTGGCCACCGTGCTTGCTGCGCGTGAAGAAGTGAAACGAATTCATATCGCACCCGCGTTGGAGCAATATATTGTTGCGCTGGTGGGGGCGACGCGGCAGATAGACAAATGGCTGCCGCAATTTGCAGGGTTCATCGAAGTGGGCGCCAGTCCGCGCGGCTCCCTGGCGATAGTGCATGCCGCCGCCGCCACGGCTTATATGCAGGGACGCGAGCATGTCATTCCCGACGATATACTTGCGGTGGCGCCGGATTGTCTGCGCCACCGCATCATCCCCAGCTTTACTGCGCGCATGGAAAAAGTCTCGCGTGACGACATGGTCAGGACCCTGCTCGAGGTTGTGCCGGTTCCCTGATTGAGACTTACCTCATGATGTTAAATCGTCTTCGTAGCATGGCTTCACGGCTGCTTCCTGCCCAGGCAACTGGTTGGGCCGAGCGGGTGCATGCGCCGCTTTTGAATGATGATGAACTCAGTGAAATTATCAGCCATGTGCAGGCTATGAACCTGGCACATCAGCAAACCAAAGATGTGCACTATCGGCAGGCAGGAAATTACCGTTCTGTCTATCTCGGCCGCGGTCTTGATTTTGAAGAGGTGCGTCCCTATCAGCATGGCGATGAAATGCGCGATATGGATTGGCGCACTACTGCACGCACCGGCAAACCGTACCTAAAAGTGTATCGCGAAGAACACCAGCCCCCTTTGCATATCGTGGTGGATCGCGGTGCCAGCATGCGCTTTGGCACACGCAAGCAACTTAAAGTGACGGTTGCCGCGCGTATTGCCGCGTTGTTTGCTTTTGCGGCAATGCCGGCCAACACCTGTATAGGCGGCACGATGTGGCAGCCCGGCGGTTTCAGTTTGCCCTGCCGCAATGGCGAAGAGGGCGCAACGCAACTGGTGCAGGCCGCGCTTGCAGCCTGTCCTCCCTTGCTTGAAGACACGCATGCAGAGGCGCGTACATTTTCCGAAGTGTTGCGCGAACTGGATGATTTGCTGCCGCGCGGAACCCGTCTGGTGTTGATCAGTGATTTTTCACAATTGCACGAGCAAGACTTGCCGGTATTGATGCGCCTGGCTGCACATCATAGTTTGCTTGCCTTGCAGGTTATCGACAATGCAGAAGTAACGCTGCCCAATGTGGGCATGATGCGTTTCTTTGATGTCGCGACAAATAAAACCCGCTGGCTGGACACGGGTAGCCAGCAGGTACGCAGTATCTTCGGCAAGCAGGCAGAAGCCTTGCATATGCGGCAACACGAACTGTTCAAGCGCATCGGCGTGAATGTGCATCGCTGCAGTACGGATGGCGATATATATAATCTGTTTGCCAGAGTTTATGGCTATGAATGAATCTGCCAGCAGCCTGATCGACATTATTGAACCTGCAGTCCCTGCTGTTGCTGTGGCAACTAACGCACTCTGGCTTGCCGCATCACTTGCACTCTTGCTGCTGTTGATTGTTGTGTTGCTGATGCTATGGAAAAAGAAGTGGCCGGCGTATCGTGCGGTTAAACGCTTTCAAAAATTGCATCAACGGATTGTGGGTGGGGAGATGCCGCTGTCCGATGGCCTGGTTCTGTTAACCCAAGAATTACGCCAGGGCTTAAAGTTGGCACAACAATTACCCAAGCAGGCGCCCGAATTTTTTGCACAGAAAGACAGGCAACTGTGGTCGGTGTTTATGCAACATCTTGACGCGCTGCGTTACCGGTCGGGTGAAGCCTTGACTGTTACCCAGATAAACATTGCGGCGGCACAGATAGAGATCTGGCTGCGGCGCTATTGTCGATGATCATTTTTAATTACTAACATGAAATATGCTGCTTGATTTTAGTCTGTATCAAATTATCCTGATTGCCCTGCTGTTTGTGTGGACCGGTTTCGTCCGCACCGGTCTGGGCTTTGGCGGCGCCGCGCTGGGCTTGCCTTTGTTGCTGTTTATCAGCAACCAGCCGCTGTTCTGGCTGCCCATCATCAGCGTGCATTTGCTGTTTTTTTCCGGCCTGACCTTGTTTACACGTCTCAATAACGTTGACTGGAGATATCTGCGTTATGCCTCAGTCTATATCGTGCCGCCAGCTATTGTTGGGGTGATAGGGCTGGTGAGCCTGCCTGCCTCCTGGCTCAATATTTTTATTTATTCGATCACGCTGTTTTATGGCGTCATCTGGTTTTTGAATTATGTGATCGAGAGTCATCATGACTGGGTAGATAAAATACTGTTGGTGCTGGGCGGTTATATCGCGGGTACGTCGCTAACGGGCGCACCTTTGATGGTTGCCGTATTTATGCGCAAGGTGCGCAAGGAGCAACTGCGCGACACGCTGTTTGTTTTATGGTTTGTATTGGTCAGTATAAAAATGAGTACCTTTGTGATATTGAAAGTCGACCTGCATTTTTTACTGGCACTAAGTCTGTTGCCGATTGCCGCTATCGGTCATTACACCGGGTTGAAGGCACATAATGCAATCAGCCGGAATGATGTTGCGTTCAAGCGCTGGATGGGTGGTGGCGTGGCGGTGATCAGTGTGCTGGGTTTGTGGAGCCAGATCTCGCAAATGGCGGTGCACTAAGCATGTGGCAATTCGTCCATCCCGCCTGGTTGCTGCTGGTGCCTATTCTGCTGGCTGCATTGTGGCACGTTGAACGAAAACAGGGCGTTGAAGAGGATGCAGGCACGACAAGCATATTGCTTATCCATCCCGATCTCAGCCCCTTGCCTGAAGAAAAGGATTTGCCGGCTACCACATCCCGCTGGTACCAAATATTGAATGGTGCCGGCTTGAGTTGTCTGGCGCTGGCGCTGGCACAGCCGCAACAAATCGGCGAGCTGATTCCGGAAAAACCGGAAGGGCGTGAGATCGTGATGCTGATCGATACTTCCAAAACCATGAGCATAGAGGACTTTGAATTGAAGGGCCAGCGCATCGATCGACTTGCGGTATTGAAAGGCGTGGTGAGCCGATTTGTGGAGGCACGGCAGGGTGATCGCTTTGGCGTTATTGTGTTTGGCAGCACGGCCGCCACCATGGTGCCGCCCAGCTTTGACCATGATCTGGTCACCGGCATGGTTCAGCAAATACAGGTCGGCATTGCCGGTGATAACACCGCGATGGGTGATGCGATAGGCCTGGCTCTCAAGCAATTGCGCGAACGTCAGGCCCTGCGACCCGCGCTGATCCTGTTCAGCGACAATACCGATAACAATGCGGGAGGCCTGACGCCGACCGAAGCAGTTGAGCTCGCCAAACGCATGGGTGTGGCGATTTATACGGTGCAGGTAGGCAGCGATATGTTTGCCGGGGGACGCGCACCAGCCAAACCGAATCAACAAGCCGAGCCTGATATGCAACAGATCGCTGCCCTCACGGGAGGCCGCTACTACCGTGCCGACAATAGCGGCTCACTGCAAAGTGTGGTGGAGGATATCGGCAAGCTGGAGCAGACAATCATTCGGCCTTCCACCCGACGCCATGTTGATGAGTGGTATGGTGCAGCCCTGTTGCTGGCGTGTTGTTTGTTTACCCTGGCGCGGCTTTTACAGATACGCAGGATGGCCGCATGATGAACTGGAGCATGCTATCAAACCTGGAGTGGTCGCACCCGTGGTGGACGTTGCTGGCGCTGCAACCTCTGTTAATGGCACTGTTGCTCACGTTGCGCCGCAACCAGGTGTTGCGCTATGCCGATGCCCATTTGCTGGCATGGGCGGTGCGCGGCAGCGAGGGAAGATATCAGTCCAGATGGAAGGGCCTGCTGAGTATGGCCGCATGGTTGCTGCTGGCCTGTGCCGCTGCCGGGCCGCGGCTACCATTGGTGGCCGTTGACAATACAAAACCGGAAATGCAACGGCATGAAATGGATGTCATGGTTTTGCTGGACGTGTCGCCATCGATGCAGGCACGGGATATCTCGCCGCAACGGCTGCAGCGAGCCAAACTGGAATTGCTTGATTTGCTGCCAAGATTGCAGGGTGAGAGATTGGGCTTAATCGCCTTCTCCGGTAGTGCAGGCTTGGTCATGCCCTTGAGCCGCGATTACAACGCATTGCGTTATTACCTGAATATTGCCGAGCCCGGTTTGTTTGACACACCCGGCACCGCAATCGGCACGGCACTTGAGCTGGCGATACGACAGCTACCCCAGCAAAAATCTGCCAGCCGCGCCATCCTATTGCTGACCGATGCCGAGGCCGGCGCACTGTCAGGCCCTGCGGGTGCGGCCGCATGGGAGGCAGCAGACAAGCTCAAGACAGCCGGCATCAAACTGCTTATTTTGGGTGTAGGTACTGCGGCGGGCTCTACCATCCCCCAGGAAAATGGCAGCCTGTTGGTGGATGAAGGGGTGGAGGTCATCAGTAGCATGGATCAGGCCGGGTTCAGCGAATTGGCCAGCAAGACCGGTGGTAAATTTGTTCAGGTTGAAGATGGTGAGGGCGACTGGCGCAGCCTGTATGATAGTGGCTTGTTGACGCTGCCCGGTGGCAAACCTTCCACAGAAAATGTGCAAGCCTGGCAGGAAATGTATGCCCTGTTTTTACTGCCCGCATTGTTGTCATTTGTGTGGATAACCATTCCGTTCAGATTGAAAAAAATGCAACCTTTGGCTATCGCCATGCTTGTTGGTGTGCTGCTTGCAACGAGCGATGTGCATGAAGTAATTGCAGCGGAAGCCGATGCCTATGCCGCCTATCGCAACAAAAATTACACGCAGGCGCAAACTTTATACGGCGAGCAAGCAGGGTATGGCGGGCGTATGGGTGAGGGCGCCGCTGCATACCGGCGCAAGGATTATCAATATGCGATCAAGCAATACAGCAATGCCTTGCTTGACGCACGCAATGACCGGCAGCGTGAGCAGGCTTTGTTCAATCTCGGCAACAGTTATTTTATGGCAGCGGGGTATCGCGCTGCTGCGGATGCGTTTATGGGTGTACTTCGTTATGCGCCGGATAACAATAACGCCAGGGCCAATCTGGCTTTGACTGCCGGAATACTGGCACAGCTCGGCAAAGTTGATAAAAAATCACAGGGAATTTTAGGGCGGCGCGGTCGTGAAATCGGCGGTGCGATGGGTGTCGATGCCGCTGATCAGTCGTTGGCTATGGATACGAGCGATGACAAGAATAATAGCGCCTTGCGTGCCGGTAGCGATCTGGCTGAAACAGAAAAAGCTCTGTTGGCTTCTGGCAGTAAGTCAGCGTTAAGCAGTGCTGCCGGTTCGCAGCTTGAACGCGATATGACGTATCGTGCCGCATTGAAGAAACTGGAATTGGCGATAGACAACCCCGTGCCTTTGCATAAATCGCTGATCAAGATTGAGGCAGCAAGAGAATATGTGCCGACTGTAGAGATGTCGCCGTGGTAAGCAGATTGTCACTGTCACTGTTTTTGGTGTGCCTGATTTGTTCCGGCTTTACATTGGCTGCACCACAGTTGCAGGTAAAAGTGGGCAAAACAACCAGCCTGCCGGGTGAGCCTGTGCTGGTTGAATTTAAAGCTATCGACTTCCCCGAGTCCTTGAGCAGTATGAATATGGACAAGCTTAAACAGGACTTTAATATTTTTAGCGTCAGTAGCAACGTGCAGACACAAAAGTTAAAAGGACGTGCGCTAAAAATAGAAACGATGTCGCTGACTTTGTATCCACTGCACTCAGGAAAATTGCGTTTACCCGCGTTGAGCTTTCACGGAAAGCAAAGCAGGGCATTGGAGATCGCCATCGGAGAAGCAGGCAAGCAAACACCACAGGTAACTTTCAAAACCGTGATAGACACCTCGAATCCCGTTGTGCGCCAGGCTTTCACACTGACATTGGAGATTTTGGACGATGGCAGCCGGCAGTGGACTGCACCGCCAGAACTTGAGGCGACAGGGTTGTATCAGCACCGGCTGGCAGAAACACAGCGTGAGGAAAGTATTGCAGGCGTCAGATATACAATACACCGGTACGCGTGGTCGTTGATGCCGCTGCGTGACGGCAAGCTGAAAATTTCATTCCCGATGCTGGATGCGTTTAAATTTGGTGTACGACTGCGCTACCCGGTTGCCGCTGTTAAATTAGATGCAGCGCCAGTACCGGCCTACTTGCCGGTACATGTACCCATCGACAAGCCTGAAGTGATACTGGAGCCCCTGCCTGCAGAACTGGCGCTCAACCGGCCGATAAATTGGGCGTTTAGCGTGAGCGCTACCGGACTAAGTGCGGAGGGGATAAGCAAGCTGCTGTCTGTACTGCACAGCAACGAATCGATTCGTTTTTATCCGCCTGAGATTAGCGCGGATGCGAATAATCGCGCCACTACCGCCGCGCAACTTTTACGGGTCACGCTGCCCTTGGTTCCTTTGCGTACAGGCAAGTTGACCCTGCCTGACATAAATCTGCCCTATTACGATCCTGAACGCGGAATGATACAGTCTGTGCTGCTTCCGGGTGCTACGGTCGACGTGTTTGATCCCGTGTGGCAGCGTATAGGCTTGATCGCACTTGTCTTGCTGGTGTTTGCCGGATTAGTGATTGCGGGATATCAGGGTTTTAAAAAAATGCGGAATATCCGGCGCCAGCGTCAATGTTTGCGTGCGATTGAAATTTCCAAAACCATGGATGGGTTAAGTGCAAGTTTGCTGCAATTTTATGGTGATGTTGTTTTGCGACCTCACCCTACATTGCGGCAATGGTTGGAATGGCTGCAGCAAAAGTATACGGTTGATAAGCGCCTTGTTGAGCTGGTAACAGTATTGAACAGTGTACAGTATGGTGAGGAAATTACAGATATTAACGTGACCCCGTTAGCAGCTGACTTCGCTCAATATCTGAGAAAAATTGCTCTCAAAAAAACGAGTGCCCACCCAACAGAAATTCAAACCTTGTTGCGAACCCTATTTCGTCAGCCAGTGACAAGTGGAAAATAATTTCCATTGGTGTGGCAGTTAATAAACTTTTAATTTTAACTGTAGCGACAACGAGCCATGCAACATATCCTGATAGGCCGGGACGGCAGTGAAGTTAAAGCCGACGTACTTATATTCAAAACTGGCAACAGGTAATGCCAGCGGAAACCAGCCACCATTATTCGCTTTGGGATAACCGTTAATCACCCCAAGCAATAAACCCAGGCGTATGTTTCCCCAGCGATACGGTTGAAAAAGCCAGGCTGTGTAACTGGATATTTGCCTGTCGCTGTTATGAAATCTGCCAGCCGTAACCGAGTTTACGGAAGAGTAGCGGTACTCAGCACCCAGGCCGATATTGTTGTCATCAAGATTCTTATCACGTTCAAAGTGATAAGAATAAAAACCAGCGTTAAGCCAAAGCTCTTCAAGTGGTTTGACATTGATTGCTTGAGTCGCGCTGTTTTCGATATCTTCAGCTTTTGCAGGGCAGACAACCAGGAAGATGACTATGCCCAGAATGGAATTCCAGCCGATTTTTATTTTGATAGCGAACAATTATTATCCCTGAAGCGAATTAATGATAGGGCAGCAAATTTTGCCGTCTCCCTGACCGCATTCATGCAGTAATTTAGTCAGTGTTGTTTCGATGTGCTGTAAATCGGCCAGCTTGTCACGAACCTCAACTAATTTCTGCTGCGCAATTTTACTGGCTTCATGACATTGGGTGCCATCGTCCAGTGATAATAATTGCTGTACTTCATCAAGGTTGAAGCCCAGCCTTTGGGCAGATTTGATAAAACGAATTCGCGCAGAGTCAGCTTCACCATAATGCCTGATACCGCCCATAGGCTTCTTGGGCTCGGCAAGAAGGCCTCTGCGCTGATAAAAACGGATCGTTTCAATGTGTACATCAGCTGATTTGGCCAGTTCTCCTATCGTTAAGAAGTTTACATTTTTTGTTTTCATCGGCAGAGAAGTGTCGTTAACAATAAAAGTACTTGATTCAGTACTTGGGTACGGCATTAAGGTTATTAATCAACTAATGCTGCCAGTTTGATGCAGCATTTTATTTTTTTGATGTTGGAAGCAATGCCGACTTTACAATAGGCGAAAAAGTAGTGTTGGAGATGGTACTGGAAAGTTGGACTGATGAATAGATGCTCTTGAACCATCTTGTTTTAATGGAGAAATAGTTAAGATAATTATTTTCAAACGCAGCGTTCTAAAACGAATATATTTTGATTGGTATTGCCTATCGTTTGGCACATTCATATAAACTCACCCTCGCTGAAGTCAGTGCAAGAATTAGTATAATAGAAGGCAGGCAAGTATCTGCTTTTGTGTTGGGCGGGAGAGTAGATGAGTGATGGTGGCAAGTTTGATAAAGAATACGAAAAGACTGTACTTGGGTTGGGAATACCGCCCTGCCCGAAAATTTTAGTAGACCTGGCGGCAGAAGCACGGAATGGCGAGCCTGATATGCAACGAATCGAGAAGTTTATCAGTGAAGATGTGGGGTTGTCGGTCGCCTTGATCAAAACGGTTAATTCTCCATTTTACGGTTTGCGCAACAAGGTACATTCCATCATGCAGGCAACACACATGCTGGGCTTGACACAATTGTCGCTTATTGTGACCGCAATGGTTTTGCGTGATG
The DNA here is from genome assembly GCA_025350915.1 of Nitrosomonadales bacterium. Lineage (GTDB taxonomy): Bacteria > Pseudomonadota > Gammaproteobacteria > Burkholderiales > Gallionellaceae > 39-52-133. The sequence goes on along the minus strand of JANXWX010000114.1, from coordinate 24,553 downwards.
TATTAAAAGGATTGAGCAAAGTCGATATGGGGCGCTTTTGGGATGCCTCGACCAAGGTCGCGATCATCTCCTCCTATATTGCCAGGCAGATTGCCTTACATTGTTTACGAAAATAATCGGCGCCCAATAGACAAAGATGAAGCCTATACCTATGGATTATTCCAGGATTGCGGCATACCGATCATGTTGAATCAGCATCCGGGATACAAGGACACGTTGGGTAGAGCTAATGATGCACTTGAACAAAAATTTACCGATGTTGAAGAAGAAGCGCATGGTCATAATCACGCAATGATCGGTTTTGTTTTAGCCAAAAGCTGGGGGGCTGCCCGAGTCAATGTATCAGGCGATACGTTTCCATCACGAACATGATTCGCTGGCAGACAAAGCGTTTATTTCAGATGCGAGTCGGGATCTTGTCGCGGTAGCGTTGCTGGCCGAAAGGACGATACAGCTTATCACAGGCCTGAACCATACATGTGAATGGCAGAAGGGCGAGCACTGGGTAATGCAGAGTTTGGGAATAAACGCTGCGGACATTGCGTCCATTGTAAAGGGAATACAAACACTGCATGAAGAAGGAAATTTGAACGCGTGAAATTTGGGCCTGCTGGGGCTTTTTGACTTCGACGGAGTGAGTGATGTTCAGGCTACTTTTCTTGACTTGTTTATGCGCAGTGCCTCTTTTATCCATTGCTGAAATCAGTAGCCCAATCGTGGCTATAGAATTTGAGCCGGTTAAAGTTGCGCCTCACAGTTATTATGTCCAGGGACAGGCTGGCGCTGTCTCGCCGGACAATCAGGGCTTTATGTCCAATGCGGGTTTTGTTGTAACCAAAGCAGGCGTTGTGGTGTTTGATACACTGGGTACGCCGGTGCTGGCACAAAAGCTCATCGATGAAATTGCGAAAATTACCAAGCTGCCAATCAAGCTTGTCATCATCAGCCACTATCACGCGGACCATATATACGGCATGCAGGTCTTTAAAGCCCTTGGTGCTGAAATATGGGCCCATGCAGACGGACAGCAATATATAGGGTCGACCGAAGCGTTGGCGCGTCTTGATCAACGCCGGGTAATGTTAAACCCGTGGGTGGATAAAAATACGCAAGTATTACCTGCAGATAAATGGTTATCCGGCGATACCGCTTTTGAAATGGGCGGCTTACATTTTGAATTGCAGCATGTGGGGCCGGCACATTCACAGGAAGACATGGTCATGCTGGTGAAAGAAGACAGTGTGTTGTATTCAGGTGATTTGGTATTTAAGGGCCGTGTTCCCTTTGTCGGAAATGCTGACAGCCGTCTGTGGCTGCAGGCACTGGAAAAGCTGATTGCATTAACACCAAAGTACATGATACCCGGCCATGGAGCTGCTTCCACTACGCCGGTAGAAGACCTCAAGCTGACACGAAATTATTTAAGTTATGTGCGCCAGGCCATGGGCAAAGCGGTTAAAAACTTTGTACCTTTCGAAGAGGCTTATGCAAATACAGACTGGACACTTTATTCGAAATTGCCTGCTTTTCCAGATGCCAATCGGGCCAATGCCTATAACACCTATTTGTTAATGGAGAGCGAAGGCCTCGAATATTGAATACCGGAAAATACATTGTAATAAATGTATCCGGGATGAATGTTCAATATTAACTAACTCGCGGCTGGGAAAAACTGAAATTATATTAGTCTTTGGTGATATACAAGTGATATCAGTAAACAGCGGGGTTTTGTGAATTAAAAAAACAGTCGATTTGCCCGCTAGGACATATTTTATTGGGCTAGCGGGTTGCGCAATGGAAAGTATTCTGCAATAATCTAGGGCGGTTTAATCGATGATACACAATTGTATTTTGTCATTTTTTGATTGATTACGCTTTTACAAACCGAATCATTTAGGAGAGGGTATTTTTTATGAAAAGAATGATATTTATAGCCATACTTGGCGCCCTGTTACTGCAGGGCTGCAAGACAGCTGAACAAAAAGAAGCAAAACCGCTTGAAATGAATCCTGAAAAATTGATGACTTCCAGCGCTGCAGGACATGGTAATTGCCTGGCATGCCATGCAGTTCCTAGCCGCCCTGAGTTGGTTGCGGGTAATATGGGCCCACCATTCATCGGTATGAAAGCGCGCTTCCCTGATATCGCCAAGCTGAAAGCAGCCATCGCTGATCAGAAAGTGTTTTCTCCAGATACCATGATGCCTCCGTTTGGACGCAATAAGCTGCTGACGCCAGAGCAAATTGATGTTCTTGCTCAATACATCTATCAATATTAAGAGGTCACGAATGAAAAAATTTACTCTCGTACTATTGCTTGCTTTTAGCCTGCCCGTTTTTGCCGAGCCAGTCATGACTGACGGTTATGCAGAAAAGACACCTGAAGCGACTTTAAAAGCAATTCAAAAAGCATCCCATAAAAAATTTCCTGAAGTTAAAGGTGATGGATTTGTGAATGGTTCGTTAAACTTTAACCCGGCTTCTGTCGAGTCCAATAAATATTGGACAGCCCGTATGAATGACTCATTCGACCAGCCTGAAGGTTATGGCAAGTCTGAAGCGGAAGGCAAGAAACTGTGGGAAACCCCATTTGCCAATGGCAAAAAATTTGCTGATTGCTTCGGCCATGGCGGTAAAGGTGCTGCAAATGACTTTCCTAAAGTTGATCCAACTACCGGCAAAGTGCTGACCTTTGAAAATGCATTGAACAAATGTCTGACAGACAATGGCGAGAAAGCATTGGATTACAGCGACATGAAGACGATGGGTGCACTTTCTGTGTATGCGCGTCATTTGTCCGATGGAATGCGTATCAATATTCAGGTCAAGACAGACAAAGAGTTGGCAGCGTTCAACCGTGGCAAGGAAATTTTCTACGGTCGTACCGGTTCGGCTGATCAGGCTTGTGCTCACTGTCATATCCAGCATGCCGGTGATACTGCACGTACTGAAGAGCTTTCCCCTGTTATTGGTCAGGCGGCACACTTCCCGGTTTACCGCCTGGACAAAGGTACCGATGGTTTGAAGCTGGTTTCGCTGCAAGAGCGTTATAAGGGGTGCCAGAAGAGCACTGGTGTAGAGAAGCCTATCAAGGAAGGTTCTGATGCATCGAACGACCTTGAATATTTCCATACTTACATCAGCAATGGCATGCCATTGAGCACAGGTGTAATGAGGAAGTAAGCTAAACATAGCGATATAACGATATCATTGTCGTTATCGTAAAAGGCCGGGAGAGATCCCGGCCTTTTTGTTTGAGTGTAGCGGAATGGTAACTAATTGGATGTGGAAATTTTTAAAGCGTTAGCGGGGGTGAATAACTTGTTATTTGACTATAACAGGTGGGTTCAGCATTGCAGCTTTCTTCATCAGTTTCTCCTTCAGTTCAGGCAGGATGGCTGCAACGGCTTTCTCTCCCTGCAAAACCGCCATATGTCTGTCCTTGAAATCGGTTGAGCTTATGCCGGGCGTAACGGGGCGTATCACGATGTCTGCCTCGGGCAGCTCGCCACGGCTGATTGATTGACCCATGATGTTAAACGTTTGCAACATCACTTCAATGCTGCTTTCAGTTTTGTTATTGATGGGTTTGTCGGAAATATCCACGGCAATCACGAAATCAGCGCCAAGTGAGCGCGCAACGCGAACAGGAACGGGCGATACAAGGCCGCCGTCGACATACTCATGGCCGTTAATGCTGACGGGTTGGAATATGCCGGGAACGGAGCTGGAAGCCCGTACCGCCATGCCGGTGTTGCCGGTTCGAAAGACGATCATTTCCCCGCTGTTCAAGTCTGTTGCAACGACCGCGAAGACCTTGTTCATTTTTTCCAGCGTACGGTTTTTCACTGCATTGTTGATAAACACCTGCAACGCTTCACCCTTGATCATGCCACGGTTAGGCATGGACCAGTCGCTCACCTGGCTTTCATCCATTTGCATGGATAATTGTTGCAGCTCAAAGCCGTTATAACCGGCAGCATACAGCGCACCGACGACTGAACCGGCACTGGTGCCGACTATGATGTCGGGAATGATTCCTTGCGCCTCCAGTGCCTTGATAACACCAATGTGGGCAAAGCCGCGGGCGGCACCGCCACCCAGTGCTAGCGCAACTTTAAACTGGGGTGGGGCAACACCCGTTGTGGGTGGCGATGCGCTATTGCATGCTGATAAAGCAAACAGGAAAAGCGCGGAGACTAGGGTGTGCATTTTCAACATGGCGATAAAACCTTAAAAAGATAAAAAAGTGAGCGAGGCGTATTGGCTTGAAATAAATTATAGCGCTTGCCAGGGTAGCGGGTTATGCGCGATGGCAACCAGGACAATATAAATAAAAACCAGTTGGGCCGCCAGCCATGCCAGTAAGCGAATTTTCAATGTTTTGCCCCGTTTAATCGCAAATGTTCCCAAAAGAATATATATCAACAGTGCAATTATTTTTACCAGTAGCCATGGGGCATCGAAGGGTGAAATGGAAAGCTGGATTGCCAGGGTAACTGCACTGGCCAGCAACGCGGTATCTACAACATGCGGTACTATCTTTGCCCAGCGCTGATGTAGCAGTGGTGATGCTCGCAGCATCCATATCCCCCGCAAGAAAAACAAACTATAGCTCATCGCTACAAAAGTGATATGCAGGGTTTTAATAACTAGGGCGGACACAATATTCCTTTCAAGGTGAAGGTGTTGTTCAATTTTATGAGCTATGGATGAGGTATTAATAATACTTGGTTTATGGCAATATCCGTCAGGTTTTGTCCTGAATATCCTATTAAAAACATACAGAGTAGATAACGATTATTTATGCAAGCACGCTTATTTAAATTATTCCAGACTTTCATGCCTGAGGCGGTGACATTAAGCACGGGAGAGAAACTGCGCTCCGTGTTGGCGGCATTTGTCGCAATTCTAGTGGTTGGCTATGTTACCAGTATATTTGTCAGTGGTATTGCATTGCCGGTGCTGGTCGCATCTATCGGCGCATCATCAATATTAATGTTTGCGGTTTATCACAGTCCGTTATCGCAACCCTGGCCTATGACTGCCGGTAATATCTTGCCTGCACTGATCGCTGTAACCTGTGGCAAGCTAATACAAGATGTGGTGCTGGCGGCAGCTGTCTCACTTTCGTTGTCCCTGCTGATTATGCAACTGTTGCGTTGTGTGCATCCCCCTGGGGGTGCTTTGGCTTTGTTGCCCTTGCTGGGCGGAACCGGTGTGCACGAACTGGGATATCAGTTCGTTTTGGAGCCGGTCGGTTTAAATGTCTTGTTACTGCTCGTGCTGGGGTTTGTGTTCAACAATCTGTTACCGGGACGCCGTTATCCTGCGCGCACAGTTATTGTTAGCAAAGATATACATAAACACGATGATCCTGCCGCACTGGACAGGTTAGGCGTGAATCAGGCTGACTTACACAATGCTTTAAAGCAGATGAATACATTTCTTGACGTAACGGAAGAAGATCTCGGGCAGATTTATAAAATGGCGGGAATGCAGGCATATCGCCGCAAGATGGGCGAAATTACCTGTGCCGATATCATGTCGCGTGATTTGGTGACGGCGGAATACGGCACGGAGCTGGAGGAGGCTTGGGCACAGTTACGCTATCACAAGATCAAGGCTATACCGGTTGTTGACAAGGCGCAGCGGGTGATCGGGATAATTACGCTGGTGGATTTTCTCAAGCGGGCGAATTTAAAAACCTATGAGACGTTTGAGGATAAATTAATCAAATTCATCAAGCGTACACCCGGCATGGACTCGCAGAAACCGGAAGTGGTCGGGCAGATTATGGCTGCTCCGGTATATTCGGCGAAGGAGACGATGCATATTGTCGAGCTGGTGCCGCTATTATCAGAACGTGGATTACATCACATACCCATTGTGGATGCCGAGCGCAGACTGGTTGGGATGGTTACGCAGTCAGATTTGATAGCCGCTTTGTATGCCGGTTCAGTGAACTGAGGGGGTAGTAAGGATCATTCTTGACACTTTATTTGTTTCCGAATGCCCACAACGCCGCTTCGACACGCGACTTCAGATTGAGTTTTTTGAGTATGTGTTTGACATGTACTTTCACCGTACCTTCGGTAATGCCCAGATCGTATGCGATGAGCTTGTTGCTTTTTCCGGTGGAAATCAGCTTGAGAATTTTTTCCTCCTGCTCGGTTAACCCCGCCTCACTCGCACTTTTTGGTTTGTTTCCTTCATTCAGTGCCCTGACCAGCATGCCGGTCAATTGGTCATTAAGGGTCATCTTGCCCATTGCACCCGCGCGAATATTGTCGAGCAAATCTTCGGGTTCCATGTCTTTAAGCAGGTAGCCATCTGCCCCGGCACGTATGGCCGCGGCAAGGTCATCCGCATTGTCAGACACGGTCAGCATGATAATGCGGGCATCCAAATCAGTCGCTTTCAGCGCTTTCAGCACATCAATACCGCTCATATCCTTCATGTTCAGATCAAGCAAGATCATGTCAGGATGCAGGGCTAGCGCAAGTTTAACGCCTTCATTACCGCCGGAAGCTTCGCCGACGATTTTAAATTCGGCAGCGCTTTGAATCAGCTGCATCAGCCCTTTTCGGAACAGGGGGTGATCATCAATGATCAGGATCGTTTGCGATAAATCCGAACTCATACTGTGTAAGAACCTTGTTGTAATGGGCGTAGTTGATGTCGTTCTCCGGCATGAAAGCGGAGCGTGACACGGGTGCCGCCCACAGCACGCGTGTGCATATTGAAAGTTCCCCCCAGGCTGAGTGCGCGTTCATTCATAATGTTGATGCCATAGTGATGTGTTTCGGTTTGTCTGGAATCCATACCTATTCCGTCGTCGTCGATAGTTACGCTAATCAAGTTGTCGCCGCTATGCTCAACGGATACATTGGCATGGCTGGCCTTGGAGTGGTGTACAACATTGGCCAGCGCTTCACGCACGATTTGCATGATATGAATTTCCTCATTCGCCGACAGCACGAAACCGGACCGCTTGGTTTCGATACTGATCGGAATATTTCCGCGAGTTGAAAATTCCGCAACAGTCTTTTGTAGTGTTGGGACCAGGCCATTGCCTTCAATTTTAAGGCGGAAGGTGGTGAGCAACTCTCTTAACTCGCGGTAAGCGCTGTTCAGGCCTTCGCGTAACTCGCCCAAGATGGTGTGGGCTTCTTCTTCCACACTATGGGTATGCAAAACATTCTGCAAGCGGCTGACCTGAATTTTCATATACGACAATGATTGTGCCAGCGAGTCATGCAACTCGCGCGCGATCACGCCGCGCTCTTCCAGCAACGAGAGGCGTCTGTTTTGCCCGGCGCGTTGTGCGGTTCCTATTGCAATGCCGATATGCCTGCTCAATGCTTCAAGCAGCTGCATTTGCCAGTCCTCCAGCGTTTTTCCCCGCGGTACTTCCATTTGCATCACACCATAATGTCTATCCGCATCCCGCAAGGGTATAGACAATATTTGTTTTTCTCCATGTTTGCCAATACGCCGAATTTTTAACGAGTCGACGTTCAAGCATTCCGCACAATTGTTCAGCTTGCACAAATTTGCATCACCTTTTTGCGGGAGCAGGGTAGAGGCCAGTAGTACAGCCTTGTTGCTGTCATTCTCAATCAAACAGGTTGCGCCATGGCCGACACCCAGGACCGTTTCAAGATCTCTCAATAGTGTTACGTAGGTGTTTTCGGCGACGGGGGCTACGTTCAATCTGGAGATGGATTGGTAGAGGAGCTCAAGTGATTTGTTACTGCGTTCCAGATCGGCCGTTTTTATAGCGACGTGTGATTCCATGTTGCGATACAGTTTAGACATGTCTTCCGCCATCGAGTTAAACGCTACGCCCAGACGGCCCAACTCATCATCGCTGATGTGCAGGGTTCGGACATCAAGATCGCCGTGCCCAAAATTTTCCGTGCAGGTCAACAAATCGCGCAAGGGGATGAGTACATCCGTATATACCATGAACATGGTGACAGACACGACGATCAGGGTCATGAACAGGGATATACCCAGGATGGCGCTCAATAGTGCGATTCTATTTTCAGCCTGATGTGCCAAATCCTGAACGAGTGTGTCTATGCTTGCTACAAATGTATTGATATCAACGAGAAGGGTGGCATCCAGCTGCCGGGCAGGCAGCCAAGTATGCAAGCCGTGCTCAATAATGGCAGATACTTTTGGCTTGAGCTGGGTTTGCCAGTCTGATGCAACTTTGCGGTAGTTTAGGGCAGATTTGGTTTGCGATCTTGACACGGCAATATCAAGCAGGCCGGGGCTATAAAGCGTACGCTCAAACTGTTCCAGGCTGTTTTCTACATCGTTCCAGTGCGTTGACGTGTTGTCGGTTTGCGCAAGTTGAACCAGGCTGGCGATACGATAACTTTGCATGCGCAAGGAACCGGTTTGATTGATTGCCGCTGCACTGCCCTGGGATATGCCCGCGATGATGATTGAGCTGGTCATGCCGACTATGCCGAGAAAGGCAATGGTTCCCATACCCATGCCCAGACGCAATAGCAACGAGTGATCAAATAGGTTGCTGAGGATTTTTCTCATTTCACAAACCCCTGTTGAAGAATACTGTGTTGAAATCTATATCAGTGTGAGTATAGCCCGATAAAGCACGATTTAAGCCTGAAATAGTTGTGAAAATTAATAGTTTCGGGCCGGGTTTGCCTGCGCCTACCGAATCATTTATCCGCACAACTGAAAATCAGATGTAATGAAATTAAGCGTGATCGCCAACACATAGGCCATGATTCGCATCATGAGTGCGAGTACTACCAAAGAAATAATACACGCATCACATTGGCAGCAAGTAATTTAATTGCTATTTAATAACAATCGGATAGGTTTTTTCCCCCTATACCACTTTAGTAGTACATTGTCAGCCAATGTAGCAACTACTCCTCTAGTCTCCCTTATTCTCAACTTCTATACTCCAGCCAGTTTCAATGAATCCAATGGCTAACTTGCAGGGAGTAGAGAAATGGCAACACAACAATACAAAGCATGGTCTGTCGTGACGGCAAGTACGGTTGCCTTTACCGTCTGCTTCATGATCTGGATGATGTTCGCAGTGATCGGCATTCCGATTAAAGCAATGCTGAGTTTAAATGAAACCGAATTTGGACTGTTAATAGCGATGCCGGTTCTCACAGGTTCGCTGATACGCCTTCCCCTGGGTATGTGGACGGATAAATTTGGCGGACGCATTGTATTTTTAGTATTGATGCTGTCTACCGTGGTACCAATCTGGATGATTTCGCAAGCCACTGCATATTGGCATTTTCTGGTGACCAGTTTATTTGTGGGCGTGGCGGGTGGCTCATTCACCGTTGGCATCGCCTACTGTGCACGCTGGTTCCCCAAAGACAGGCAGGGCCTGGCTATGGGCATTTTCGGCGCCGGCAACACCGGGGCGGCCATTACCAAGCTGGTGACCCCGCTCATCATCGTGGCATACGGCACCTGGACCATGGTGCCCAAAGCCTATGCGGGGCTGATGCTCGCAACAGCCATCCTGTTCTGGATGTTCACCTACTCTGATAAATCCCATATCGCCGGCGCTAACGTCAGTGTGAAAGAGCAACTGCTGGCGCTTAAAGATCCGACAGTATGGCGTTACAGCCAGTACTACTCAATCGTGTTTGGCGGTTATGTGGCCCTGGCGCTGTGGATGACAAAATATTATGTGAGTGAATATGGCTTTGATTTAAAAACAGCCGCCATGCTCGCTGCCGCATTTAGTATTCCCGGCGGACTGTTGCGTGCCGTTGGTGGTTACTTCTCCGATAAATTTGGCGCGCATACCATGACCTGGTGGGTGTTGTGGATCTCTCTGGTTTGCCTGTTTTTCCTGTCATATCCGCAAACAACGTTCACGATCATGACCGTGACCGGCCCTTCTACGTTCCATATCGGTCTCGGCCCAACCATGTTCACAATCATCATGTTCACCATGGGTATCGCCTTCGCGCTCGGCAAGGCTTCGGTCTTTAAATATATCTCGGACGATTATCCGAAAAACATCGGTGTGGTATCGGGCGTGGTTGGTCTGGCCGGCGGCATGGGCGGGTTTCTGATGCCGATCATGTTTGGAGCACTGGTTGATCTGACAGGCATACGCTCATCCGCCTTTATGCTGATGTTTGGTGTGGTGTGGGTATCGCTGATGTGGATGTACTTTACCGAAGTTCGCCCATTACACGCAGAGCAGGAAAAGATCAAGGCAGCTTAACAATTATTTAATACGTTTTTATTGATTTAATTAATGGAGGTCTCAATGTCATCTCATGTGCTAACCAAGTGGGAACCCGAAGACAAAGCGTTTTGGGAAAAAGAAGGCAAGGCAGTCGCCAGCCGCAATCTGTGGATATCCATCCCGGCGCTTTTGCTCGCATTCTCCGTGTGGATGGTGTGGAGCATGGTGGTGGTGAATCTGCCCAATGTCGGTTTCAAGTTCGATAACAACCAGTTGTTCTGGCTGGCCGCATTGCCGGGACTATCCGGCGCAACCTTGCGTATTTTTTACTCTTTCATGGTGCCGATATTTGGCGGGCGCAAGTGGACGACGATCAGCACCGCATCGTTGCTGTTGCCGGCAATCGGTATTGGTCTGGCTGTGCAAAATCCAAATACGCCCTATATCTCTTTCCTGGTGCTGGCTTTGCTGTGCGGTTTTGGCGGCGGAAATTTTTCTTCCAGCATGGGCAACATCAGTTTCTTCTTCCCCAAGGCGCAAAAGGGCATGGCACTGGGCATGAACGCAGGTCTGGGTAATCTGGGTGTATCGGTGATGCAATTTCTGGTGCCGCTGGTGATCACTGCGGGTGTATTTGGCGCCCTGGGTGGCGATCCCCAAAGCTGGGTAAAAGGTGATCTGCATAAAGATATGTGGCTGCAAAATGCCGGTTTTATCTGGGTGCCCTTTATTGTTGTAGCAACACTTGTTGCCTGGTTTGGCATGGATGACATTGCCTCGGCCAAGGCTTCGTTCTCCGAGCAGTCGATTATTTTTAAACGCATGCATACCTGGATTATGTGCTGGCTCTACCTCGGCACCTTCGGTTCATTTATCGGTTACTCAGCAGGTTTTGCATTGCTGACCAAGACCCAATTTCCCGACATCAACCCCATTCAATATGCCTTCCTCGGACCGCTGGTAGGCGCGCTTACCCGGGTAGGCGGCGGCTGGCTGGCAGACAAGTTGGGTGGTGCCGCGGTTACTTTCTGGACCTTCCTGATTATGTGCGGTGCAGCATACGGTGTGATTATGTTCCTGCCGCATGGCGGCATCAGTGGCAACTTCTGGATGTTCTTCACTATGTTTATGATTCTGTTTGCAGCAAGCGGTGTGGGCAACGCTTCAACTTTCCGCATGATCCCTGTGATATTCCTGCATGAGCGGCAGAAGGACGCCGCAGGGAAAGGTAAGGCTGCTGAAGAGCAGGCAATCAAGGACGCCAACAAAGAGGCTGCCGCAGTGCTTGGCTTTACCGCTGCCTTCGCTGCCTATGGTGCATTCTTTATTCCAAGAATGTTTGGCACATCTATTGAACTAACCGGCGGGGCAGATGCAGCGATATATGGATTTATCGTTTTTTACGCGAGTTGCATTGCCGTAACCTGGTGGTTCTACTCTCGCAAAAATGCGCCGATGCCATGCTGATAATTTTCCACAGTATTTTCTGAATAAAGTTAGGAGTTATAAATGAGCCACTTTTTAGACAGACTAAAGTTTTTTGAGAAAATCAAAGACACATTTTCCGGCGATCACGGTATCGTCACCAATGAGGACCGCAACTGGGAGGATGCCTACCGCCATCGTTGGCAACATGACAAGATAGTGCGTTCCACCCATGGCGTGAATTGCACCGGCGGCTGTTCATGGAAAATATTTGTGAAGAATGGCCTGGTGTCTTTTGAGATGCAGCAAACAGACTATCCGCGTACACGCGAAGATTTGCCCAACCATGAGCCGCGCGGTTGCCAGCGCGGCGCCAGTTTCTCCTGGTATCTGTACAGCCCGCACCGAATCAAGCATCCGTTGATACGCGGTCGACTGCTCGACCTGTATCGCGCAGAGCGTAAGACCGGCAAAGATCCGGTTGAAGCGTGGCAAGCGATTCAGGCTGATGAGAAGAAGCGCAAATCCTATGTGGGTGTACGCGGCCTGGGCGGCTTTGTTCGCGCCAGCTGGGACGAGATGACAGAAATCATCGCCGCCGCCAACGTGCACACCATCAAAAAATGGGGGCCGGATCGTATCTATGGTTTCTCGCCTATCCCTGCGATGTCGATGATTTCTTATGCTGCGGGTTCACGTTATATGTCGTTGATCGGCGGCGCGTGCGGTTCTTTCTATGACTGGTATTGCGACTTGCCTGCAGCCTCACCCCAAACCTGGGGTGAGCAGACCGACGTGCCGGAAGCGGCAGACTGGTATAACTCTACCTACGTCATCATCACCGGTGCAAACCTGCCGATGACGCGCACACCGGACGCGCACTTCCTGTCTGAAGTGCGCTACAAGGGTGCGAAAGTCGTGTCTATGTCGCCCGACTATGCCGAGTATGTAAAGTTTGCCGATCTGTGGATGCCGGTGAAACAGGGTACTGACACAGCCGTATTCCTGGCGATGGGCCATGTGGCGCTGAAAGAATTTTTTGTCGACAAACAGGATCCGTATTTCCAGGAATATTCGCGCAAATATACCGACTTGCCGATGCAAGTGATCTTGCGTAAATTCGGTGAGGGCTATGTATCAGACCGCAATCTGCGCGCGTCAGACTTCGCCAATAATCTCGGCGAAAACAATAATCCGGAATGGAAAACAATTGTATACGACACCAGGAGCAAAGCCTTTGTCGCACCGAATGGCTCTGTCGGCTTCCGCTGGGGCGAGGAGGGCAAGTGGAATCTGTTGCCGAAAAATGCAGCTGGGCAGCAGGAAATCGAGGCCGAGTTGAGCTGTATCGACAGCAAAGATCAGGTTGTATCAGTAGGCTTCCCGCATTATCAGCCCGGTGAAGAACAGTTGCTGTACCGCAACGTTCCCGCACGCAAACTGAAACTGGCCAGTGGCGAAGAGGTACTGGTGACATCCGTGTTTGACATGCAAATTGCACAGTATGGTGTTGATCGCGGGCTCGGCGGTGGCAATGTGGCCAAGTCCTATGACGATGAGAATGTCGCTTATACACCGGCTTGGGCATCTAAAGTCAGCGGGGTCAAGGCTGCGGATATCGAGCGCACCGGCCGTGAGTTTGCCTACAACGCTTCCAAAACCAAGGGCAAGTCGATGGTGATTATGGGTGCGGCGATCAATCACTGGTATCACAACGACATGACCTATCGCTCGATCATGAACCTGTTGCATATGTGCGGTTGTGTCGGCCAATCAGGTGGCGGTTGGGCCCACTATGTGGGACAGGAAAAGTTGCGTCCCCAGGCCGGTTGGGCACCGATTGCGTTTGCACTGGACTGGCAGCGTCCATCACGCCAGATGAACTCAACCTCCTACTGGTATTTCCATACCGACCAGTGGCGCTATGAAACCATCAAGGCGGATGACCTGATGCATCCCGGTGCGAAAGCAAAATACAAAGGTTATTCACTCGCCGACTACAACGTGGTGTCGACCCGTCTGGGCTGGCTGCCTTCCGCACCACACTGGAATGCGAACCCGCTCGATCTGGTGAGCGAAGCTGAAAAAGCCGGTGCAACCGATGAAGCCAGTATCGCCAAGCATATCGTGGGCAAGCTGAAGTCGGGCGAGCTGGATGTGGCCTTTGCTGATCCCGATAATGAAAAGAACTGGCCGCGTAACCTGTTTGTGTGGCGCGCCAATCTGATCGGCTCCTCGGCCAAGGGCCACGAGTATTTCCTCAAGCATTTATTGGGTGCACAAAACGGCGTGCTGCAGGAAGGTGGTCTGGGTCGCGACAACAAGGAAATCAAGTGGCATGAAAATGCGCCGATCGGCAAACTGGATTTGATGGTGGATATCAACTTCCGTCTTAATTCCACCGGTGCTTATTCCGACATCATCCTGCCGACGGCAACCTGGTATGAGAAGAACGATCTTAACACCACCGACATGCATCCCTTCATTCACCCCCTGTCAGAAGCGGTGTCACCGGGTTGGGAGTCCAAGTCTGACTGGCAGATTTTCAAGACAATTGCCAAGACTTTCTCCGCTTTGTCCGGCAAACACCTGGGAATCCGCAAGGACGTGATTGCACACCCGATACAGCATGACTCCGCATTTGAAATGGCCCAGCCCTTCGGCCAGGTTAAAGACTGGAAAAAAGGTGAATGCGAACCTATCCCGGGTAAGACCATGCCGCTGCTGAAAGTGGTCGAGCGCAACTTTGCAGACACCTACAAGAAGTTTATCGCGCTGGGTCCGTTAATGACCAAGATCGGCAACAACGTCAAGGGTATCGACTGGAACACCGAACAGGAATATGAAGAGCTGAAAAAGATCAATCATACGGTGAAGGAAAAAGGCGTTTCATTCGGCATGCCTTCCCTCGAAGAAGATATTTCAGTGTGTGAAGCCGTGTTGCGCATGGCACCGGAAACCAATGGTGAAGTCGCACACAAATCATGGAGTGCACTGTCGAAGAAAACCGGCATCGATCACCATCACCTGTATGCAGGGCGTCATGAAGACAAGATCACCTTCCGTGATATCCAGGCGCAACCGCGCAAGATTATTACGGCGCCAACCTGGTCCGGTATCGAGTCCGAGCATGTCTCCTACACGGCAGGTTATACCAACATCCATGAACACATTCCGTTCAGGACATTAACTGGTCGTGCGCACTTTTATCAGGATCATGAGTGGTTCCTCGATTTCGGCGAAGGCTTCTGCACCTTCAAGCCGCCGGTCGATTTCCGGGCGCATGAGATTGTTCCCGCCAGTGTGCGTGCAAAACCGCACCTGACCCTGGCCTGGATTACACCGCACTCCAAGTGGGGCATACACTCAACTTATCAGGACAATCTGCGCATGCTGACGCTGTTCCGTGGTGGCCCGTATGTGTGGATCTCCGAGCTGGATGCCAAGTCTATCGGCATTGCGGACAACGACTGGGTGGAAGCGGTGAATGCCAACGGTGCAACGATGGCCAGAGCAGTGGTGTCGCAACGTATACCGCGCGGTGTGGCGATGATGTACCACGCACAGGAAAAAAATATCAACGTGCCCGGTGCCAACTCCACCGGCAAGCGCGGCGGTATTCTCAACTCGGTAACCCGCGTGACCGTCAAACCGACCAATATGGTGGGTGGCTATGCGCAACTGGCTTACGGCTTCAACTATTACGGCACGGTGGGCAGCCAGCGTGACGAGGTGGTGATCCTGCACAAGATTGAGGATCAGAACATCGATTGGTTGGAGCGTCCGCTCACTGCGGCACGTGAAGCACAGCTTAATCCTGTCGGCATCGGCCCTCGTTAACTGATAAGTATTGGAAAAAAACCTAAACAAAATCGGTTACTCCAAGGAGAATTAAAATGAAAGTACGTGCACAATTTGCTTTAGTGTTTAACCTCGATAAATGCATCGGTTGCCACACCTGTTCGGTCACCTGCAAGAACGTGTGGACCAATCGCAAAGGGGTTGAGTATGCCTGGTTCAACAACGTTGAATCGAAACCCGGTGTCGGTTATCCGAAACAGTGGGAAAACCAGGAAGTATGGAATGGCGGTTGGGAAATGAAAGACGGTAAGATACAGCTCAAGTCCGGCAGCAAGCTGGAACGGTTGCTGAATATTTTCGCCAATCCCGATATGCCTGAAATCGACGATTACTACGAACCATTCACCTTCGATTATGCACATCTGCAGAAAACGCCTTTGCTCGAGGCAACACCGACAGCGCGTCCGCGTTCGCTGATCGATGGTACCCGCATGGAAAAAATCACCTGGGGACCCAACTGGGAAGATGATCTGGCAGGCGAAGCTGACAAGCGCATGGTTGATGTGAATATGGCCAAAATCGACAAGGAAATGTACGCCCAGTTTGAAAATACATTCCATATGTATCTGCCGCGTATGTGTAATCACTGTCTTAATCCTTCCTGCGTGGCAGCCTGTCCTTCAGGCTCTATCTACAAGCGGGAAGAAGACGGCATTGTGCTGGTAGATCAGGACAAGTGCCGCGGCTGGCGTATGTGTATCAGTTCCTGTCCGTACAAAAAGGTCTACTACAACTGGGAGTCCGGCAAGGCCGAGAAATGCATCGGTTGCTATCCGCGTGTTGAATCCGGTATGCCAACTATCTGTTCCGAGTCCTGCGTGGGACGCATCCGTTACAACGGCATCATGCTGTATGACGCGGACAAGATTGAAGCGATGGCGAGCAAGGAAAATGAGCAGGATCTGTATCAGGCCCAGCTCGACATCTTCCTCGACCCGAATGATCCCGAGGTAATCAAGCAGGCGCGTCTGGATGGCGTACCGGAAGACTGGATTATTGCCGCGCAAAAATCACCGATCTACAAGATGGCGATCGACTGGAAAATTGCGTTCCCGATGCATCCAGAGTTCCGCACTTTGCCTATGGTCTGGTATGTGCCGCCTCTGTCACCCGTGCAGTCGCAGATCGATCAGGGCAATCTTCCCGTCGGTCCCGATGGTGCGATCCCGCGCGGCGACACGATGCGTTTGCCGGTGCAGTACCTCGCGAATCTGCTTACCGCCGGCAAGGAAGCACCTATCCGTTCCGCATTGAACCGTCTGATCGCGATGCGCAGCTATCAACGCTCGATTCATGTGGAAGGCAAGGCCGATACCCGTGCGCTGGAAGCGGCAGGTATTACCGAAGAGCAGGCCATGGAAATGTATCGTTATCTGGCGATCGCCAATTATGAAGATCGCTTTGTAATTCCGACAGGTCATGCTGAAGTCAGCCTGGAAGATTTCTACAGCTTCCAGGGACAGAACGGCTTCACCTTCGGCAATGACAGTTCGGCCGGTATTAGTGCCAACTCGCTGTTCCCTGAGCGACGCAAACAAACCGTGGATTCGTTGCAGGAAGCACCTTCCGCCGATGAACGCCCATAACAGGAGATGAGACATGATGCTATATAAAATCGCTTCAGCCTTGCTGGAATATCCCGATCAGGAACTGAAATCCGCCTTGCCTGAAATTACCTCGTTGTTATACGTCAATGAAATTTCAGCGGAAGAACGCAGCACCCTGAAACGTTTTTTGCAATGGCTGGATGCACAAGATGTGACCGATCTGCAGGCAAGTTATGTCACGACGTTTGACATGAATCCGGAGCATAGCCTGCATCTCACCCATCACCTGTTTGGCGATGACCGCGGCCGCGGCCCTGCGCTGATAGACCTGAGTGAGTATTATCGGGGCTATGGTCTGGAGGCGGATGCCAAGGAACTGCCGGATTATTTGCCGCTGATACTGGAGTTTGCTTCCACCCTTGAAGAAATTGAAGCCAAGGTATTTTTGGGACAAACTGTCAAGGTGCTGACCCAGCTGGCTGCCAATCTGGAGACCGCAGAAAGTCCCTATGCGCCGCTTATCAGGTTGATCGAAAAACGCGGCCAACTTGCTCCTGTTTCCGGGGCATCCATTACTGTTTGAGGAGAGAACCATGGATTTGCATAAATTGATTTTTGGGGTTTACCCGTATGTGGCGCTGGTTGTATTTTTTCTGGGTAGCTGGATACGTTTTGACAAGGAACAATACACCTGGAAGAGCGATTCGAGCCAGCTGCTGTCCAAAAAATATATGCGTATGGCCAGTAATCTGTTTCACGTCGGGATCATTGCGATCTTCTTTGGCCATATGGCCGGCTTGCTTACACCGCACGCAATTTTCGGGACGTTGGGTGTAAGCGATATGACACATCAGTGGGTTGCAATTTTGGCCGGTGCGGTTTTCGGCGGCCTGTGCCTGATTGGTGGCGTCACCCTGTGGTTGCGCCGAATGCTGAATGTGCGGGTACGTGCGGCAAGTCGCTGGATGGATATCAATATCCTTGGCTGGTTAATGCTGACACTGATGCTTGGCCTGTCGACGCTGCCGGTTTCAATTGGACATGCACATGAAAACAATGCCGGCGTGATGATCGTGCTGGCCGAATGGGCGCAGAGCATTGTGTACTTGCATCCCAATCCCGATCTGCTATTGAGCGTGGATATGGTCTACAAAATACATATATTCTTTGGTATGTCGGTGTTTCTTTTCTTCCCATTCACTCGTCTGGTACATGTATGGAGCGCGCCGTTTGGTTATCTCTTCCGTGCTTACCAGATCGTGCGTGCAAAACGTGTCAGGGTCTGATCAACGAGACAGTTGAATACAACGTTAGCCGGTCTTGTGCTGGCTACTTCGCCTACAGATTCGTGGAATTAATCGAGGGGATCTAAATGCCAATTATCGTCAATGGTGTCACTATTTCAGAAAAGGAAATCGAACTGGAAATGTCGGGTCACGTCCGTGCGCCAGCACCGCGCCGGGCGGCCATTGAGGCCCTGGTCGTGCGCGAAGTGCTGCGTCAGGAAGCGCATGACAAACTTGCCGAAGCAAATGAGGTCAAGCAACAGGCAGTCAATGCGACCACCCGTGATGCAGAAGCCTTTATTGAAGAAACCATGGTCGAGCGTTTGATTGAGCGGGAAGTGGTGAAGCCGACTTTGGCTGAAGAGGAGTGTCTCGTTTATTACCAGAACCATCCGGAGCAATTCCGCCAGAGTGATCTGGTGGAAGCGGGGCATATACTTTTTGAGGCTAAACCGGGCACTATATCGCCGGCCTTGCGTGAGCAGGCTGAGCAAGTTCTGCAGCAAGTGATGCAAAATCCAAGTGAGTTCGAAGCGTTGGCGCGTATTCATTCAACCTGTACTTCAGCGTCTGTCGGCGGTAATCTGGGGCAATTGTCACCAGGGGATACCGTGCCGGAATTTGAGCGTGTGATATTCAGTCTGGAAGCAGGCACCATTTCGCCAACATTGGTAGAGAGCCCGTTTGGTCTGCATATCGTCCGGGCTGCCCGGCGTGCACAGGGAAAAGTGTTTCCGTTTGAAATGGTCAAGGAACAATTGAGCGCGCACTTGATGGAACAAAAAAGAAAACGCGCGCTCAGGCAATACCTGAAGGGGCTGGTTGCATTGGCCGATATTCAGGGAGTAGAGTTTGTATTGTCATAGCGCCTTTAAGAAAGCAACGTGCATATCGAGGCCTGTTGCTTCGCTCATCAGAAGTCGGCTTAAACTGAAAGTTTATGTATGTGATGAACCGCATAAAACGGACTTTTAACCCGTACTCCATGCCCTTGGGCGCTTCATACCGGCAATTTTACAGGCCTGTTTGACGTAGCCATAGGGAAATAACTCAAACACCATATTGCGCGACTCAGGCCCGTGTTTGACCGCCAAATGCTTGATCACGTGGCGTACATCCACTGTAATTTGATGCTCGGCATAGTATTCGCGCATAAAATTGAGCACATCCCAGTGATCGTCGTTCAGCACGATATTTTCCTGTTCTGCCAGCACTTTTGCGACTTCTTCATTCCATTCCTGCGGTTCAACCAGGTAACCTTCAGCATCCACATCGGGAAAATGAGTTGCAGTATCCATTACACACCTCTTTGATAAAATGTTAAATTAGACCGGTATGCAAATTATATATCACAGCTTGATATAATAACAACACGAACTTTATCGAATTTACAAATTTATGTCGAATAACATGTTGAGCAAAAAAGAGTTTGAGACGCTTTCTCACTTCCGCTACCAGTTACGCAGGTTTCTGCGCTTTAGCGAAACAATAACCCATGAAATGGGGATTACCAACCTGCAATATTTGTTGCTTTTGCATATCAAGGGCTATCAGGGCAAAGGCTGGGCTTCGGTCGGTGAGCTGGCTGAGCGGTTACAGTCACATCATCACGGTGTTGTTTCGCTGGTTACTCGCTGTGAAAAACTGGGCCTGGTTGCCCGGCAGAAAAGTGAAAGTGACAAGAGGGTGATAGAGGTTCATCTCACTCCTGCGGGTTTAAAGGCTGTGGAGAAAATCGCACGTAAACATCGCGATGAACTTTTAAGCCTGCAAGGGATATTCCAGGTTCCTGGCAGTCGGGAGTTGGCCGGGGAAGATTAAAAACGGGCGTGGAATTTATGCAGGCAGCTTAGATCTTTAGTATTGATGAGGGTTCGCCGACAAAGTTACCCTGCGCGAAATCAACACCCAGTTTCTTCAACAAGCTGATGCTTTTCTGGTCCGGAACAAATTTAGCTATCGTCTGCATGTTCAGGCTGGCGGCGATTTCAACGATTGCGCTGACGGTTATACGGTCGATATTGTCTTCTGTAACGTGCTCTATCAGAGAGCTGTCAATCTTGATGAAGTGTACCGGAAAGTGCTTGATGTAATTCAGCGAGCCGAAGCCGGCACAAAAGTCGTCAATGGCAAAACGAAACTCAATCTCAGAAAGAGCCGGTATAAAAATCTTTAATTTCTCGATGTTTTTCAGGATGTGTTGTTCTGAAATTTCAAATACAAAGTGTGCGGGTGAAACACGATATTCAATGATAAGTGTTTTGAGAAACTCGATTGAGTTTTTTTCGGTAAAAAATTGCTCGGATAGATTCAGGGAGAAGATCAAATCCGGATCTTTTTGAACGGATAGCACCCGAGCGACTTTTTTGATCATGTGACGATCAAATTCTCCCATCAACCCGAAGCGTTCAGCGGCGGACATAAATGCGCCTGGCCTGATTACGCCTTGATCAGTATCGGGCAAGCGCAATAAAACTTCATGAATATGCATACTCTGGTTTTTAAGACCCGTGAGCGGCTGGTAGTAGGGTATAACTTGATCCAGAACGAGAACAGATTGGAGGCGCTCATGCCAGCCTGTCCCGGATTCCCGCGAGGTGTCCGCATTTTTTCGATGAAATATTTTGTAGCCATTCCTGCCATGAGATTTTGCATCATGCACGGCGGTATCAGCTTCTTTCAGATATTCATGAGAGGTATGCGTGCCGGCATCAATGATCGTAATACCAATGCTAAAGTAAATTTTGAGTGAATCACCCGCTTCGTAGAAAGTGAAATCACGCATCAATTGCAGGAATGACTCCGCGATATCCTGGGCGCCCTTCAAGTTGGTGTTGTAGGCGAGCAAAGTAAATTCGTCCCCTCCAAATCTGGCGACGAGATCTCTGCCGCGAATACGTTGGCTGAGCTGTGTGGCAATCTGCACAAGCAGGCGATCACCCGCAGCATGGCCATAAGTATCGTTAATGTACTTGAAACGATCAAGGTCGAAAAAAAACAGCGCGCTGCTGCCGCCGGTTGTCGCAATCCGGCTAACTTCATTTTCAAGCTGCTCAACAAAATATTTCCGGTTGACGAGACCGGTAAGGTTGTCGTGATTCGCCATGCGACGCAGCGCCTCATCGCGTTCTTTCAGCGCACTGATCGTTGTATTGAGCGCCATACCTATGCGGGCAATTTCCTTGTCACCCGAGCTCTTTACGGTGACATTAGTTTCACCGTTGGCAAGCCGGGTCAGTGGTTCCTCAAGATCGGATAAGGGGTTTAGAGCCCAGCGTATCATGATGCGTCCGATGAACGCGGCGATCAGCATCATCACGGCAATTAATACGCTGGCATAGGCTAGATTGCGCTTGAGATTGGATGAGATCTGGCTATAGTCAATAACAAGATCAATTATGCCGATCGTTTCAATCTTTTCACTTCCCTTTTTAGTGAGACTGAAATCTATCATGCCGTCATTAGAAATGGATTTTATCCAGATGGGTGCGCTGACTCGCATCTGGGAATTGTCGCCTTTTTCAAAGCGCACGAATTTTTGTGGCAGATCAGTGCGTTTCAGCTCCACAATTGCATTGTCAGCCAAGGTAGGAAAATCATTTATGAGAACATTTTTCCTTGTGTACCCTGAAATTATTTTTCCCCCGGATACATCCATATACTGGGCACGCAGCACCTCCGGAAAGTTATGTACATAACTGATTGCATCCGCAAGCTGAGTGGAATCATTGGTGGCATAAACGGGTATGCCAAGTTCATCCAGTTTTGAAATCCAGCCTTCACCCTGATGGCGCACATTGCTTTCAATAACCAGGTTGGTGGCGAACCATAATGCGACGATCACTAAAATATAAATGATTAACGCCCAGGCTAATTGCAAGGCAAGTATACGATTGGCGAGGCTGCGGGGCGCACGCTGCTCGATGAGGTCAACGGCTTTACGGAATACTTTGGATTGTTTTACAGGTGCAACGCGATGACCGATATAGCTAGCCGCTTCGCTATACCGGCTTTGCAAATACGAAAGTTTAGTTCGAATTTTCATACTTCCGGTATTTCTTGGGTATGGTGACATCCAGATGTTTTGCCATCACGGAATTGATGCGAAGTTCCTGCTTCTCCAGATAAACTATATCAGGTCCCGGAATAGTTTCCTGCGACTGGGCTTGTTCAAGCCTGTCATATACCTGCTGGGCAATATCCCTGTAATTGCTTTGTATGCTGAACAAGCCGCCCAGCTTTAATAATTCGTCGCTAAAGACGGCTACCTGTTTACCGTTGCGGACGCTGTAGGTCATCAGGTCGCGCAAAATATCTTCGCTTAGAACCCGATTATCCGGAATCATCCAGAAACCCTGAACCTTGGCACTCATTTGTTTAAACGCATACTGGTATTCCTTGTCAGAGTTTACCGTTTCATGGTGCAGTCTGAAACCCTGCGTTATTGCAGCCGTTTTTGCCGTTTGCACCACTTCTTCAAAGCCGGGCCCGCTGATCACGCCTATGTCTATGGCATTTATTGACAGGCTACGCCAGGTGCTGAAAGTTTTGCTGAAAGACGTCATCATGCTTACACCCTTGTGGTTCGGTGATAACAAAGCGTAATCCTGAAAGTTAAACACCTGGCAAAAAACAACCTGATTCTCCGTCAGCGTTTTAGCGGCAATCGCCGCATTAAGCCCGATACTGACGATTTGCACATTGTCATCGTTTTTAAGGTTGGCAATGGCTTTGATGTTATCCATCATGTTGGATGACATCATCTGAACCGAGGCGCGCTTACCCAATAATTTTCCGAGTGCCTTTGCAACCTCACTATAGGCCGGAATATTTTCGCTGACAAGAATAACAACATGAGGCAGGGTGGTTTTTTTTGCGACCCGTGCTGGCGGGGCTGGCTTGCGCTCCGGGATAACCACAGGGCTCTGCGGCGGCGGCATCTTGGCACAACCTTGCAGGGAAAAAATCGCAAAAATAACAACAAACCGCCAAACCATAATTGAATCCTATATTCACATAGCGCAATTTTACTCCATCCGAACAGTGTTAATTTGGCTTAATTACTTGGAATATAAAGCAATAACCGTTCGTCGCAGTTAATCGGCCATTGGTTAATTTTGTGCAGGATATTTAGCAATGATTTAGCTTAGACTTTACATTTCAAATCCTTTGTAACTAGAGGATTTGAGCAAGAATAAATTTTATATTGGGTTATGGCTGATAAATTATTGTTGAAAATTTGATACTCAGGGAAGTGATACACCTCGTCGAGCAGCCATATTTTTTCCCATCTGTTGCAATTGGGTTTCATCGAGAATTTTTAAGGCAAGGGGAAGCAGCCTTGTATTTTCAAGCATGATATGGCGTCCGTAGGCAAGGCTGAAATCTCCTATCATCTTGTGATCAAGTGATGCCAGCTTGCCCAGGCTAATTTCTCCCAATTTAACGCGCAATGCCAGCCAGATTTCGTCCAGGTACAAATGTTCATCTTCCAGGCGTAGCGCGAGATCTTCGGCTTCTTTATGGCGAGCAGATTTTAGCAGTGGAAACAAGTCGACTTCTTCATCCTGGTGGTGAAATTTTCCCGCCGTGTCAAAATAGCGCATGATGGCCTGCGCAGTTTGTTGTGCCTGGGCATCGCAACCATGCATGGGCAGATGTCGCATGAGTTTTTGCAATGTCGCACACTGATCCATGATGCGCTCATGGCAGGCATGCAGCATATCCAGCGGTGAGTCAAAAGTGGGTGCAATCTTGTTTTGGTTTAAATCGATCATGGGGTGCCTTTGAATGAAAGCTATGTGATGAATTGAGTTATTTCAGTAGTGTCCGGTTAAATTGCATATTGAAACCCTACAGCCCTGTATTAGTGCGAGTTGCAGCGTAAATAATTTGGTGCCGATTTGAAATCAGTTTACCCATATTCAGCTTCAAGTAACCTCCAGGGGTCAATATCTCTGGAGGTAAGCTATGAACTTTGGCAAGACGTTGTTCGCGCAGTTGATGGAATTTGTACCATGGACGAGTTTTGCACGAATCGTTACTCGTTATGGCGGCGATTCCGGTGTTCGCAGTCTGAGTTGCACCGAGCAGTTTCGCGCGATGGCCTTTGCGCAACTGACTTACCGCGAGAGTCTGCGCGACATCGAAACCTGCTTGCTGTCCAACCAGGCAAAGCTTTATGGAATGGGCTTTCGCGACCCGGTCAGACGTTCTACGCTG
>JANXWX010000122.1 GCA_025350915.1 Nitrosomonadales bacterium | reverse complement strand
ACCGGGTATATCACCGGTTACCGGCATGCCGGCTCTTTTACTGCTGCCAAAAATTGAAAATCCTGTTTCTGAAGCGCGTATGGCACGCGGATTTTTTGAGCCATAACAATATTCACCCGGATACAACATCACGTCGGCCTGTTGATAAACCCGTATCCTGGCCGTGCTGGGTTGACCATTGGTCCGGTTTGAATCAGACGAAGTCATACATCCGGCCAGGACCAGTGGAAACATAAAAATCAGGATAAATTGTTGATACATAAAACCCCTTTACAGTCCGACGAAATCATTCAGCACTCCTGCTGTCATTCTACCTCGGGTTATTCTTCAATATTCACTCAATCGATGTTCGATCATAGCATTGTTAAAAAGCGATTACTAAACTCTGTGGAAAATGAATATCCCATGCATCATTCCGGTCTAAAATCTGGTATCGTTCTGGTTACGGTGGAAATAATTAAATTTATTCTGAAAAAACAACTTAACAACACGCAATAAATTGATCCCGCTCCCACAATTTGAATATTTAATCTGGCAATAAAACTTGAGACTGTCATGGAAGAGTTAAAAAGATTAACAATTGACGATATCGAAGTAGGTGAGCGTTTGCCTTGGGATATTTTGGATAAGGACAGACGATTGCTGCTCAGCGAAGGTTCTGTTATCGAGCATCTTGACCGCGCCAAAGAGATGATAGACAAAGGCATGTATATAGAGAAGTGCTTATATACAAAACTTCCCTCTTTTAAGAAAAGCTCCACCGCTTCCAAGCCGGATGCTGATCTGCAATTTCTTAATAATGAAACACCCTCTGCCTTCCATTCAATTAATTTAGCCGTCAAGCGCCTTGATGTTTTATTAAGAAATATTCAGAAATTTCCGGATGCACGGAAAAATATCATAGAAATAATAAAATTAATCCGTTTTGCGATACACCTGAGTGAAGACCTTTCGCTGGCCAGCATGCAACTCAGCCATGAATCAGGTAGCTACGTGGTGCGTCATTGCGTTGATACAGCCATCCTGTCCATCATAGTAGCAAAGTCCATGAGTAAATCTCCCCAGGAAATCCAGGACATTGCAGCTGCTGCATTGACGATGAATATTTCAATGCTGGAATTACAAGAGCGGTTGCAACTTAAAAAAGAAGCTTTATCCGAGAGTGACAAGGCTGCCATTCATAACCACCCCATTTCAGCTATAGAGATTCTATACGATGCTGGAATTGAAGATTCGGAATGGTTGAAGTATGTGTTACTACACCACGAACATGAAGATGGTTCGGGTTATCCGGTGGGAAATGTCAAAGGTGAAATTCCTCAGAATGCAAAGATCCTGGCGCTCGCTGATGGTTTTTGTGCACGCATTTCTTCACGCGGATATCGTAAATCGACACTGCCAAGTGTTGCATTACGAGATATTTTCATCGATAACGTAGCTCAGGTAGATGCAACCTTGGGCGCCTATTTCGTGAAAGTTCTGGGGCTTTACCCTCCAGGTACATTTGTGACCCTGAAAAATAAAGAAACTGCGATCATTTCACAGCGTGGCGCGACTCACAGCAGTTGTATCGCACATGCTCTGGTCAAAGCGAATGGTGAGCTTTTTGGAGAACCTATGAGACGCGATACCAGTCTCGATATGTATAAAATTGTGGAATCCATTCTTCCAATAGATGCCTCTGTTCACGTAAACCTGCAAAAGATCTGGGGATCAATAGCCGCGCTGTAAGACTAAGCAAATGGCTTGAATTCATATTTACGCTATCCAGACAAGTGGAGACACTTCGTTCACCGGCCGGCATAAACAAGGACTATCGCTATGAAAAAATTATTGACACTAATGCTGCTGACTTTGCTGGCAGCCTGTCAAAGCTCCCCCAAACTGGAAGATGATCCGCGCTATGCGAAATTGGCGACCGTCATAGACAAGCATGAATTTACCGAAGTGGAACGCAGGCAGGCCAAAGCAAACACACCCAGCGACAGTGGTGTCAGTGTAGGAATCGGTTTTGGAATCGGCAGCGGGGGATTGGGAGGCGGCTTTGGCGGCATGATGATGGGCATGGGAAATCGCGACCAGCCACGCGACGATCAACCGCAGGTAGCCAAGGGTGCAGTCCACTATACCGTGCAGCCGGTGGGCACACAAGAGCGTATTGAAGTGATGAGCTATGAGCAACACAAAGTGGGTGATTGTGTGAAAGTTCTCGCGGGTCATCCTTCTGAATATCCCCGTTTCTTTGATCTCTTGCCAAACGAAAGCTGTCAATAAACCCCGCTAATCCAGCGTGCGTCGGAATGTTTTCAGACCCACGCCCAGCACCACCACGATAAACAACAGCAGCGGCCAGATATGGTGGAACATCAACCCCAGGCCGTTTCCTTTAAGTAAAATACCGCGCACCAGTTGCAAGAAATGGGTCAGCGGCAGTGCATTACCGATCACCTGCGCCCATTGCGGCATGCCCCGAAACGGGAACATAAAACCGGAAAGCAATATTGAGGGCAGAAAGAAAAAGAAGGTCATTTGCATCGCCTGCAACTGATTGCGCGCAATCGAACTGAAAGTAATACCCAGCGCCAGATT
>JANXWX010000251.1 GCA_025350915.1 Nitrosomonadales bacterium | reverse complement strand
CCCGGCTAGAGGACGTGGTGCCAATACGCTCCATGGAACTGGTACATCAACCCGATCTCGTCGGGTGTCAGCGCCCGGTCGCGCGGTTCAAACTTGGCAATGGTGGTTGGCCTGACCATATCCGCCGGATTTTCAATCTTCTGGCCACGTTCAATCGCCCACCGGAACACCTGCATGACCACCTCGCGCACGTGCACCGCCGTGGCCGGTGCGCCGCGCTCCACAATGGTATCGGTCAGGGTGCGCAAGTCCTCGTGCGTGATCTCGGCCAGCTTCTGGTTGCCGAACTTGGGCTTCAACTCCCGTTCATAGACCGCACGGCGCATGTCGCGGGTCGAGTCGGCCATCTGGTAGCCGCGTAACCACTTTTCCGCCTAGGCACCAAACGTCTCGGCATCCTTCACGCGGGCTTTGTCTCGCGCCTTCTCTTTGGCCGGTGACTTCCCGGTGGCGATCATTTTCTTGGCCTCGCCCAACTGCTCGCGGGCTTCCGACAGGGTGATGCCCCCGGTTCCGTAGCGCCCGAAGGTGATGGTCTCCTGCCTACCGTTGATGGAGTAGTTGTAGCGGAACGAGATCGCCCCGGCGGGTGTGACGGCCACATAGAGGCCGTCGCGGTCATTCACTTTGTAGAGCTTGTCCTGCGGCTTGATGTTGCGAAGCTTGGTATCGGTCAGCATGGTCTCCGTCCTATCTCGACTCAAAATACCATGTTCAAAACAAGCGCAAAATATTCAATTTTATTATTATAAATCAATTACTTAGAAAATTTAAATACCATGCAACACTGAAAAATCATGGCATGGTATCGCGCGATGTTCATGGTATCAGAGCAGATAGTACCATCTGCTATGCCATAAAAAAACAGTGCTTGGCGGTGCTGTGTGTTGCCAGTCGATGCCAGACCCAGAAGCAAAAAAGCCCGCAGTGGCGCGGGCTTACGGGTATTTTGTGCTTCTCAATGCCTGCGGTTGCCAGACATCAAATCATTCCCACTCAATCGTTGCAGGCGGTTTACCGGAAATATCATAAACAACACGGTTAATACCCCGTACTTCATTAATGATACGGTTTGATACTTTACCCAACAACGCGTAAGGCAATTCAGCCCAGTGTGCGGTCATAAAATCCTGTGTTTGTACGGCACGTAAAGCGACTACCCATTCGTAGGTGCGTCCATCGCCCATTACGCCAACCGATTTAACCGGCAGAAACACCGCAAACGCCTGCGAAGTTTTGGCGTACCAGCCTGAAGCATTCAATTCTTCAATAAAAATCGCATCAGCGCGGCGCAGTAAGTCGGCATATTCTTTTTTGACCTCACCAAGTATGCGAACCCCAAGGCCAGGACCCGGGAAAGGATGGCGATACACCATGTCATGCGGTAGCCCAAGCGCGACACCCAGTTCACGTACCTCATCCTTAAACAGTTCGCGCAGTGGCTCCAGTAACATCAAATGTAATGTGTCAGGCAAGCCACCCACATTGTGATGAGACTTGATTGCATGAGCCTTGTTGTTTTTTGCACCGGCAGACTCAATCACATCGGGGTATATGGTGCCCTGCGCCAGCCATTTTGCTTGCGGCAACTTGGCTGATTCACGCTGAAACACTTCAACAAATTCTCGCCCGATGATTTTGCGTTTTTTTTCTGGGTCGGTCACCCCTGTCAGGTGCTTCATGAACTCAGCAGTGGCATCTACATGAATCACTTTGACACCAAGATTTTTGGCAAAGGTTTCCATCACCTGCTTGCCTTCATTGAGGCGCAACAGTCCGTTATCCACAAACACGCAGGTCAACTGGGTACCAATCGCACGATGCAGCAAGGCAGCCGCCACAGAAGAATCTACGCCACCGGACAAACCCAGGATAACGTCATCGCTGCCAACCTGAGTACGAATTTTTTCCACAGCCTCGCTAATGTAATCAGGCATATTCCAGTCCTGACCACAACCGCAAATGGTGTGCACAAAACGCTCAATGAGGGCCTTGCCTTGATAGGTATGAGTCACTTCCGGATGAAACTGCACCGCGTAAAAACGTCGAGCTTCATCAGCCATGGCTACGATAGGCGTTGCGGGATTACTGGCAATAATTTTAAAACCGGGTGGCAGGGTTGTTACTTTGTCGCCATGACTCATCCACACATCGAGCAAGCCATGGCCCTGATCATTGGCCCTGTCCTGTATATCTTTCAATAATGGCGAGTGCCCTTGTGCACGAACTTCGGCATAGCCAAATTCACGTACCAGTCCATTTTCCACTGCACCGCCCAATTGTGCCGCCATGGTCTGCATGCCGTAACAAATACCCAGTACCGGTATGCCCAAATCAAACACGATTTGCGGTGCACGCGGCGTATCGCCGTCAATGACCGAGTTGGGCCCCCCCGATAGAATAATGCCTTCGGCTTTAAAATCACGAATAAATGCTTCATCAACATCATAAGGATGTAACTCGCAATAAACGTTGGCCTCGCGCACTCTGCGAGCGATCAGCTGGGTATATTGAGAACCAAAATCAAGGATAAGAATTTTTGAATGTGACATTATATTTAACCAATATGTAGGCAATTGATGGGTTATAAATAAAAAAACCTCAGCCTTGAGGTTTTTTTAAACTTTGTTACTCAAATTACACTGGCGTTAATCAACGTGGTAATTCGGTGCTTCTTTAGTGATATGCACATCGTGAACATGTGACTCGCGAATACCGGCTGATGTAATTTCTACAAACTCTGCCTTGGTATGTATCGTAGATATATCGGGACAGCCCAAATATCCCATGCTGGAACGCAAGCCACCCATCAATTGATGTATCACTGCCAGTACGCTGCCTTTGTAAGGTACACGCCCTTCTACGCCTTCGGGAACCAACTTGTCCTGGTTACCATCTGTATTTTCCTGGAAATAACGGTCACTGGAACCCTGTTGCATCGCGCCCAGGCTACCCATGCCGCGGTATGACTTATATGAGCGTCCCTGGAACAGTTCAATATCGCCGGGGGCCTCTTCCGTACCCGCAAACAAACCCCCAAGCATAACCACATGCGCGCCGGCAGCAATTGCCTTGGAAATATCTCCAGAGAAGCGAACTCCACCATCTGCTATCAAGGGTATACCCGTTCCGAGCAAAGCCTTGGCTACATTATCAATCGCGGTAATTTGCGGTACACCCACTCCGGCTACCATACGGGTTGTGCAGATAGAGCCGGGACCTATGCCGACTTTTACACCATCGGCACCATGGTCTATCAATGCCAGTGCAGCGCTTGACGTTGCAATATTGCCGCCAATCACTTCAATTTTCGGGAAGTTTTTCTTGACCCACTTCACCCGATCAAGCACACCTTGAGAATGCCCGTGGGCAGTATCAACCACGATCACATCTACACCGGCTTCTGCAAGCAGAGTAACGCGTTCCTCAGTACCTTCACCTACACCAACTGCCGCACCGGCACGTAATCGGCCAAGGTCATCCTTGCAGGCATTGGGGTGTTCGCTGGATTTAAGAATATCTTTAACTGTAATCAGGCCACGCAGCTCGAAGGCATCATTCACAACCAGCACGCGTTCAATTCTGTGCTCGTGCATCAAGGTACGCGCTTCGTCGCGGCTGGCACTCTCCTTAACAGTAATGAGTTTTTCACGCGGTGTCATGATGTTGCGAACCGGCACGTCCAGACGTGTTTCAAAACGCAAATCGCGATTCGTTACAATGCCCACGACTTTTTTGCCTTCTACGACTGGCAAGCCTGAGATCTTGTGCTGGCGCGTCAAATTGATGACATCACGCACTGTCATATCAGGTGCAATCGTGATCGGGTCTTTTACTACTCCGCTTTCAAAGCGTTTTACTTTGGCTACCTGTTGCGCCTGCGCCTTGGACGACATGTTTTTGTGGATAATGCCCATTCCACCTTCCTGAGCCAGCGCAATCGCCAGGCGCGATTCTGTAACCGTGTCCATCGCTGCAGACATCAGCGGAATATTCAGGATAATGTTTTTGGTAAGTTGGGTACGCAGACTGACATCGCGAGGCAGCACGGAGGAATGTGCCGGAAGCAGCAGGACATCGTCAAAGGTAAGTGCTTTTTGAGTTATACGCATGATAGCTTCCTCGACAAAACGAGCATTATACGCAAGCGAGCCTAAAGGGTAAACGACCCTGTTTAAATACTGGCGAAATCTTAACTCTTTTTGCCCATTATGTAGATTAGTGATTCGGCAAAAAGCTCGCACCAGCTTAGTTCATTGCCTTTAAGCGACATGAGCAGCTTGTTGACCTCCGTGGGGGGCCATTTGGGATTATATGCAACCATAACCTCTTCGGGATACGACTCAAATAAGGGTAAAAGCTGATCGCCCATTTTGTTGATTTCTCTCAGCATCAACGCCAAATCCTTGTCTGAATTCAGCTCGGCGTTCAAATCACCATAAATATTCGGGTTGCCTTTCACATAGTCTACAAAACGACTAAGCATGTAAAAAAATTCACTTTTATTTGTTTCGTTTACATTATCACCCAGCATAAACGGGCTGACATTCAATTCCAGCCAGTAATAATTAAGTTTGGCGTTGTAAAATTTTGATATGTGAATATAACCGTTGCGCGCATGCGCGCGTTGAATACAATCGTCCAGGATCAACTTGTCGGAGTTACGTGTGGCCAGATCTTTAACCATCAATGCCTCTGGCTTCACCAGAAATACATTAGGCAAGTCCTCGTAAATTTTCCCCGTATGATTGTGCGACCTATAATAGGTATTGAATAGCTTTAGAACAAGCTCTTGATTTTTATTTGGATTTAAATAATCCCGATCGGCAGCTGCGGATTGATTTTGTGACATAATTATTTCGTTGATACCCGACAAGATATTTTATATTAAGCAATTAAATCATCTAAAATCGCTCATTTTACAATATGAAGATATTATTTTCAGATATTTCAGTAAAATCCTTCTTGATAACAAGTTGTCTGAAGGTATTAAATATATCTTTAAAAAAGTGTGACCATTCTACTGCATACTGTTACCGTATTTCAGAAATCATCAATATTATTCGTTTGCTGACAAGGAGAAACAACATGAAGCAATGCCTCGCCATATTTTTGCTTTTAACTAGCATGAGTGCCTATCCTGCGCTGAACAAGTGGGTAGATGCGCAAGGCAAAGTCCACTACTCTGATTCGGCGCCTTCAGATGTCGCCGTACAAAAAATCAGGACCTCTTCAAACAGTGAAGCAGAGACTCAAAGCAGTGGCGTTCCAGCACAAAAAACACTCGCTGAACGCGATGCAGAATGGAAGAAGTCTCAAAAAGTCAAAGAAGAAACAAGTCAAAAAGAAGCAAAAGAGCAAGAGGCAATTCAAACCAAACAAAAAAACTGTGAGAGTGCCCGCGGCAACTTAGCTACTTATGAAAACAGCCCCAGGCTCGCGTCCTATAATGCTAGCGGTGAGCGCACAATTATGGATGACAGTGCACGTCAACAAAAAATCGAGGAAGCTCGCAAGATCGTCAGTAGTTATTGCAATTAATCTTGCGCACAATATCTATAAGCAGAATTGCACTAAGTTGCCGGCACTGTTCTTTATGCCGTAACTGGCTTGTTGTCATTCAAGCGTAACGCCTCTTCAATATCTACTGAAACCACTTTGGAAACTCCGCGTTCCTGCATGGTTACGCCTATCAGTTGCTGGGCCAGTTCCATTGTAATTTTATTGTGGCTGATAAAAATAAATTGCGTATTCATGGCCATTTTTTTGATCAGCTTACACAGCCGTTCGGTATTTGTGTCATCCAGTGGCGCATCCACTTCATCAAGCAGACAGAATGGGGCCGGATTAAGCTGGAACAGGGAAAACACCAAGGCTATGGCAGTCAACGCTTTTTCTCCACCGGATAGTAAATGAATTGAGGCATTTTTCTTGCCGGGCGGATGTGCCATTACCTGTACGCCACTATCCAGAATTTCCTCACCGGTAAGTACCAGGCGCGCATCACCGCCACCAAATAAGATCGGGAACAATTCAGCCAAATTGCGATTGACTGCATCATAGGTTGCCATCAATAAATCACGTGACTCCTTGTCGATACGTCGAATGGCCTCCTCAAGTGTTGCCATCGCATCGTTCAAGTCCTTCGCTTGCGCATCAAGATAAATTTTGCGTTCCTGTGCGCCTTGCAATTCCTCCAGGGCAGCAAGATTCACTGCACCCAATACCATAATATCATCATTAATTCTGTTTAATTCGTTTTGCAGGCCACTTTGCTTGGCTCCCTCAAGGAAGGGCAACAAAGCTTCTTCATCTACGCCCTGCAATTGTTCAGCCCACTGCTCAAACTGCAGGCGTGCTTCCTGTTCCTTCAAGGTTTGATCACTGACTTTTTCACGCAGGGGATGCAATTTTTGTTCACAGGACATTCGCTCCTGTTCAAGCTTGTTCAAAGTCAAAGTGGCGTGTTCAAGTATGTTGCGAGCCTCTGATAATGCAACCTCACGTTGTTGTTTTTGCGCCAGCGTTTCCTGCAGTTGTTGCTGAACATTGCTGTCACTCAGACTACTTAATTCAGTCCGTGATTGCAGTAGTGTTTCATCCAGTTGTGCCAGCGTGACACCAGCATGCTGCATATTGCGTTCCAGATCGGTAATTTTTTCCGCACAAGTCTTTGCAAAAAAACGTGCTTCCTGCAGTTCATGCGACGATTTCTGGGCGCACTCACGCTGCTGGCGCAAGGCACCCTCTTGCTCTGTCGATTGCTGCCGCATGAGTTCAACCTGGCTCTGCTGGGCCTGCATGTTTTCACGCAATATTTCCATGCGTTCGACGATTTCTTCTTGTTGACCCCGCTCTCCGCTCATGTGCTCTGCCAGCTCTTGTAGTTCATGCGCGATCTGCATGCTCCGTTCAAGATTGCGTTCCCGGGTTTGTGACAATTTCAGCATTTGCATCTGCAAATTATGCTGTTGCTGCTGAATTGCACTTACGCCAGATCTTAATGGCGCAATACGGCTATCGACACTGACATAGGATTGCTCGGCTTGTTCAGCCAGCTGTTTGTCCTGTTTTAGCTTTTCGGATAATAGTTGCGATTGTTTTTGTAATTGCTCTATTTCGCGCTGACGCGCCAGAATACCGTGCACCTGGCTGTCTGGTGCATGGAACAACACACTGTGCGCGCTGACCAGATGACCTTGCGGCGTCACCAACCAGGCAGCTGTTGGCAAGCTTCCACGCTTGCTGAGTGCTTGCGCCAAATCTGCAACTGCGTAAATACCAGTAAGCCAGTCAGCTAATACAGACTCTGCTTTCACATCCAGACATTGTACATACTGCGCCAAGGCAGTAAATCCTTCAGGAATAACACTTGTTGCCACTATCGTTCCATCGGCAGCAAATACTGCCAGCTTGGCCGGTGGCGCATCTGTCCAATCCGCAGTGTCATCAAGTTGTGAAATTGACAAGGCATTCAAACGCTCACGCAGCACGGCCTCAAGCGCATCTTCCCAACCGGCATCGATACGGATGGCTTGCCACAAATGGGGTAAATTTTCCAGTTGATATTTAGCCAGCCAACTCTTCAGATTTTTGTCCTGATCAATTTGTCGTTGCAGTTGCTCAAGGGCATTTAACCTCGCTTCGACCTGCGCCCATTGACGTTCAGCCTCCTGCACAGTGAGCTGAGCTGAACGTCTGTGCTCATCCGCAACAGGTAATTGCGTTTGTAACTCGGTTAATTTTTGCTCCTGTTCACTGCGCTCTGCTTCCATTTCAACTAGCTGTTGCTGCAATTGTTGCAGGGATTCTGAATCGGCCTGTGGTAAGCCGTCATGCTCTTGCTGTAATCTTGCTTTGCGTGCTTCCAGTTGTTGCAGGTTACGCTGGATATGTGTTTGCTGCGTTTCAGCCAGTTGCAACTGTTGCTGTAACTGTAAATGCTCACGCTGAACTTCGTTATAGCGTTCTTGCGCAGCACGTGCAAGCTCTTCAATTTGAGGCAGATTCTGTGATTCAATTTCCGCCTGTGACTCGCGCTCGGCCACACGCAAGCCTGCCTCTTGTTGTTCTTGTTGCCAATGTGTCAGCAGTCCCTGGGTACCTTGTACTTGGTTACGCTGTACTTCAATCTGACGCTCTGCATTGCTGATTTGCAATGCGAGGCGATTGCGCTGCTCACTTAGAAAGCCAAGTTGCTGCTCCAGCCGGGCGACCTCAGCGTTGATTGCGTATAACTCACCCTGCTTGTTGTGCAAAGCATCCGCCAGAGCATAATGCTCGCTGCGCGAACTTTCCAGCAGGCTTTCGACTTCTCGCAAACGCGCAGTTTCAGATTCCAGCTCGTTTTTGGTTTTTTCAACAGACTGCGCAAAGCGAACACGGCGCGCGGCAGCATCTTGCTTGTTCAACAGCCACAATAAACGTTGCGTCGTATCATGCCGGGATTGCATCTCTCGATATCGTTTTGCCACCTCGGCCTGTTCTGTCAGGTGTACGAGTTGCTTGTCCAGTTCATGCAAGATATCGGAAACACGCAGTAAATTTTCGCGTGTATCGCCGATTCTCAGCTCGGTATCCCGGCGACGATCGCGATATTTCGATACGCCGGCGGCTTCTTCCAGGAACACGCGCAACTCTTCCGGTTTCGCTTCGATAATGCGTGAAATCATGCCCTGCTCGATAATCGCATAGGCTCGCGCACCCAGGCCTGTGCCCAGGAATATATCCGTCACATCCTTACGCCGCACGTGCTGATTGTTGATGTAGTAACTGGATTCACCATCGCGTTTGAGAACACGTTTGATCGCAATTTCGGCATAGCTAGACCATTGCCCCATGGCTTTGCCAAGACTGTTGTCAAACACCAGCTCGACACTCGCCCGTGCTACCGGTTTTCGGTTGCCCGAGCCGTTGAATATGACGTCCTGCATGGATTCACCGCGTAATGCAGAGGCTTTTGATTCCCCCAGTACCCAGCGTAGGGCATCGATGACGTTTGACTTGCCGCAACCATTGGGCCCGACAATACCCACTATCTGCCCGGGAAGCGCAATATGTGTTGGGTCAACGAATGACTTGAAACCGGCAAGATTAATGTGGGATAAGCGCAATTTGACCCGTTTATAGCAATATAATTAATTGAAACGATATAATAACCACCATTCTAACTGACACCCTGCACAATTCAAAATGACGACACAACCCGGCAAAAATCTGGAGACATTTCCCAACCCCCATGTCAACCGCGACTACCATATTCATATGGAAATTCCAGAATTTACCTGTCTTTGCCCGAAAACCGGACAACCCGATTTTGCAACCTTGATTCTGGACTATATTCCCGACGCGGCCTGTGTGGAGCTGAAAAGCCTAAAGCTCTATATGTGGTCGTTCCGCAACGAGGGTCATTTCCATGAAGATATGACCAACCGCATTCTGGATGACTTGGCAGCTGTCACCCAGCCTCGCTTTATGCGTCTGACAGCAAAGTTTTACGTTCGCGGTGGCATTTTCACCAACGTAATAGCAGAGCACCGCAAACCCGGCTGGACACCACAGCCTCGCGTTGATTTGGCAAGCTTCGAAACCCAGTCGAACACGCGAGGCTAGATGTACCTGGGACTGGACTTTGGCACCAGCGGCGCACGCGCCTGCGTTGTGGATGACAACGGCGAGATTGTGCATGAAGACCAGATTCAGTATGTCAATGCAACAGGTCAAAAAGCGGAAGACTGGCGAGAAGCTTTAAATACCCTGCTCAGGCAACTACCCGCTTCTGTTTCTACCCGGCTAATTGGCATAGCCATTGATGCAACTTCGGGTACTGTTCTGCTCTGCGACGCAGCACTCAAGCCGCTATCACCCGCCCTGCTCTACCACGATACGCGCGCGCAATCTCAAGCTGAAGAACTCAAAAGCTACGCCCCTTCTGGGCATTTTGTATGCAGTGCAAGCTCAGGTCTGGCCAAATTTTTATGGTTAACACAACATACTGAACTCGATCATGCTGCACATTTGATGCACCAGGCAGACTGGCTTGCTGCGTTACTTACCGGCAGCGGCGGTTTCTCGGACTATCACAACGCGCTCAAGACTGGCTATGATGCAGAAAAACTCTGCTGGCCTGCATGGGTGCTGAAACTTCCGCACTCTCATTTGTTGCCTTACGTTTTTCCTCCAGGCAAAATAATTGCGGAAATCAGCCCGGCGTTATCACAACATTTCAACATCAACCCGGCATGCACTATCCATGCCGGTACGACCGACAGCATCGCTGCCTTTATCGCTGCTGATGTGATCGAGCCCGGCTCGGCGGTGACGTCATTGGGCAGCACACTGGTACTTAAACTCCTTTCCAAAACCCGGGTTGAGTCATTACAAGAGGGTGTATACAGCCACCGCTACGGCAACTTGTGGTTGGCTGGAGGCGCATCCAATGCCGGTGGAAATATACTTAGCAAATATTTTACCGATGCCCAACTCACCGAAATCAGCCAACAAATTGACGCAAACGCGGATAGCTCCCTCGACTATTACCCCTTGCCGCAACGCGGCGAACGTTTTCCGCATAACGATCCTGAACTTGAACCCCGACTCTACCCGCGTCCGACTGATGATGTCGCATTTCTGCATGGTTTACTTCAAGGCCTGAGCCGTATCGAAGCAGCAGGTTATGCACGGTTAGCCGAGCTTGGTGCAACGCCCCTGAAGAGCGTATCCTCCTCCGGTGGTGGTTCATCCAATCTCACCTGGCAACAGATTCGTAAACGACTTCTGTGTGTACCGGTAAACCGGGCTATTCATGCTGATGCGGCTAAGGGTGCGGCACAACTGGCAAGACATGCAGGTATAATGCAAAACGATTAAAATACTTTCTCGTACTATGAAATTTCACCTATGAACATCTCCTGGCAATCCAATAGTTATGACTTGATCAGCTTTTTACTGAGCCTGATGATTCTGATCTCATACAGCCTGTTTATCCGCTACAAAACAAAAAAAAATCCAGCCTATACGGTGCAAGCAGTCAATGCTATCGCCCGTACTGCCTGGGTAGAAACCATCATGCAGGGAAAGGGGAAGGAAGTATTGGCGGTACAAACGCTGCGCAATTCGACCATGGCGGCAACATTCCTTGCCTCGACTGCAGTGCTGCTTATTATGGGCGTAATGACCATGAGTGGCCAGGGTGACAGAATAGAAAGCACTTGGCATGTATTGAATATAACCGGTGGAAAACATGCCGAACTTTGGCTTAGCAAATTGCTACTGATTTTACTGGATTTATTTGTCGCTTTTTTCAGCTTTGCGATGGCCGTAAGGATATATAACCATGTTGGCTACATGATCAATGTACCACTTGATCTCAATCATAAGATGATATCTCCAGCGCATGTTGCGATTCATCTAAATCGGGCAGGTAAGTTTTACAGTATCGGAATGCGTGCGTATTACTTTGTTGTTCCGCTGGTATTCTGGCTGTTCGGCCCTCACTTTATGCTGATTTCGTCTTTGGTACTCGTATTGGTTCTATATCGACTGGACCGCACACCTAAAATTCTTATCGATCATTACCCAACACAAGATTAAGGTGAATCTTACTGTTTCGACAAATAACAAATAGCATGTCAAACCATCAATGACAACTAGTACTTCATTTACTCATTACCAACGCATTGGTGGAGCAGGCAAAGTGAGGGCACTGGTTCACCGCTTTTACCAGAATATGGATGAACTTCCGGAGTCATATGGCATACGCAAGATGCATGCGGCTGATCTGCAAAATTCTGAAGATAAACTATTCAAATTTCTATCGGGATGGATGGGTGGTCCCCAACTCTTTGTACAAGAATATGGTCACCCGATGCTGCGACGGCGCCACATGCAGTTTACAATCGGTGAGTCAGAACGAGATCAATGGTTGCTGTGCATGAATAACGCACTAAATGAAATTGTTGAAAATGTAGCGTTACGCAATGAGCTGGCCACGGCGTTAGCAGGGGTAGCCGACCATATGCGCAATCAATCCTGACGCTTACAGGTTGCTAGTTCCCTAATACAGGACCTGTTACCGCATCCACACCCAGTTCTCGCAAAATTTTCAACTCAACATTGCTGTGAACCCCTACAGCAATAACTTTAACCCCGACTGTGCGAACAACTTCACAGAATCGTCGGATAAATTCCTGGTTCCCCAAATTTTTCTCGATTCCCTCCACTAGGTTCGGATGCAACTTTACGTAATCCAGACCGAGTTCTGTTATTTTTTTGATTTCAGATAAACGTTGTCCAAATTGCTCAACGCCTACGTGGCAGCCTATCCCCTTTAGGGCAAAACATAAGTCCTTGAAAGCATCAAAATGTTTGAATGCGCCGTATTCAGTCACCTCCAACCATAAGCGATTGCACATGTTGGCATTCCTGCGCAACAGCTTTGCAAGTTCATTGCGGAATGTCCAGTTGGCAATTGAGGATGCCGATATATTAATCGCAACGCTCTCGGGAAATTTGGATAACCGATCTATCGCTAGCCGCACGACTTCAAGATCAAACTGTGATGCCAGATTGAAGTGTGCCACCATGGGCATAAATTCACCGGCCACGATTAACGACTTGTTCACATCTGTCTGCAAACGCGCCATCGCCTCCTGATGCAGCGAGGAGCCATCATTTCTCAGCACAGGATAAAATGCCAACTTAATATTCCCCGTTTCAACCGCATGCATCAGCAGTGCATGCCATTGCTCGCCGGACATCACTTCCGTCTGTCCTTTATTTTCAATCGCATGACACCCATTGGGACCCTGCCCTTCAGCCAGGGCCAAGGCATGATCAACGTTTGAAAGTATATCGGGCATGTTGGCCATACGCTCAAAACCAACCGCACCCAAGTGATACAGATCGGGCAAATCGGGCCAACGGTTTATGAAAGTCGATTTAAGTATTGCTGATAACTGGTTGACCACTTTGAGGGAATCACTTTCACCCGGAAGCATGATTGCAAACTCGCCAGCCTTGATTCGTCCTGACAAGGCATCTTCAAATTGTCGGGAATATTCCATGCAAATTTGCCCCATCTCTCGCAACAGGTTATCAGCTTCAGCATGACCCAGAATGACATTGATATTATTCAAGTCACGCAGCCGTATCAAAACGACAACACCGCTACGTGCAGACTCTGTCGCCGTCAGGTGCGTCTTGAAATGCGCCATGAAATATTCGCGGTTTGATAAATTGGTTAACTGATCATAATTGACTCGACGACGCAATTCATCGATCCTCGACGCTTCCTCATTAAATAATTTCCATACCCTTTCTACCATGCCATTCATGGCACGTGCCAAGGCTTTAAGTTCTGAGATTCTGGGTTCCGCAATCGTCATTAATCGACGCTCCCCAATCGCATTGGCCTGGTCTACGACCATATCAAGCGAGTGGCCTATAGCGCGCAATACCAGCATGGCAATAAATCCGACTACCATTCCTACCAGACTGAACCAGAATAATAAATTTTTTGACTGTTTCCACAACGCAATATATGCAAAATGATTATCACTGATCACTTGCACCGAGCCATATTTATCACGGCTCGCGCTGATATCCGCCACGCCCGGATTTAAATTTATTTCAAATAAACGCATAAACCAGTGCGGCACATCGGCTTCCACTTTGCCGAGTTTTCGACTTGAAATAACTCTGCCCAACGGATCACGTACTGATATTGACTGGTAATCGCCCGTATCGAAAATTGCCGCGACCTGAAGGTCTATCATAGCCTTCGTTTTATCCAGCTGAGTAATAGACAGTGCGAGCGAATTTGCAATATCTATATTTTTACGATCGAGTTGCTGCGACAGGTAAGCTTGCGCAGACCAGACACTGATAAATAAACTGCCAATAAAGGCGATCATCGCGGATACAACAACTGCCAACCATAACTGCCGC
Source organism: Nitrosomonadales bacterium (assembly GCA_025350915.1). Taxonomy (GTDB): domain Bacteria; phylum Pseudomonadota; class Gammaproteobacteria; order Burkholderiales; family Gallionellaceae; genus 39-52-133. The sequence goes on along the minus strand of JANXWX010000251.1, from coordinate 16,596 downwards.
ATTAATGACATACAGACCCCAATTAGTATTCTGAAAAAATCAAATATCCAAATATGGAAGGAAACTATATCACTTACTAATAGTGATAACCCATCCAGTTATATGACTGGCAAAACATTAATATTTCAAGGCGATACTTTAACTGTTAATCCCAGCGCTCGAATCCGGTCTGCGAACAACTCCAGCTGTTGTGCTGTAAGCGCAGCCAACCTTGACGCTTCAGCCTGATGAGATGGGCGCGCAATGCTGTAGAGCAATACACCCTGGGGATGAATATTTTCCTGTATGAGACCCGCGACAAAATGCAGATAATCGTCCTCATCCTGTTTGCTCGGTGCCAAACCGTCCATAGCAAACCAACAGGTTTGCAACCAGGTTGGACACAAGGCAATGGAAGTCGCAATATTTTTGCGAACTTTTTCCATACTTGCTTGCGTGTTATTTATTTTTTCCATTCCTGCAGTGCTGGCCCGGTCTAGCTTAAACCATACCTCACCATTAAATTGTGATAGTAGCTGCAAACCTTGTTGCACATTGAGCCGGTGCAGCAAACTGCCGTTTGTAATCAAGATAGACTTGATATGCGCTGGTAATATCAACTCTTGTTTGATTTTGCCTATGAGTGCCACGACCTGTAAAAATTCTTGCGCACTCGTCGGCTCTCCATCACCTGAAAGGGCGATATCATTTATTCTGCGTGCACCTTCGGGAACTTTTTGTAACATATAGTCACCCTGCAATAATTCCTGCAGGAAACTTCTCAACTCTGCTTCAAGCAACGCCATATCCACCGGCGGTGCCGTACCAACCGTCAGATTAGGAACCTGACAGTAGATACAACGCCAGTTGCAAGCCTGATTGACATTGAGGTTGATGCCAACGGAAACGCCACCTGCCCGCCTCGAAACAACCGGATAGACATAGTGCAGGCCCGCACTGTCACGGTCATGGTTTGCTACATTGAGCTTCGCACGTTTCAAGATTTTGTAATATTCAAAAATTTAGCCGGGTCGACCGGCTTGCCAAATTTTCGAATTTCAAAATGCAGTTTAACCTGGTCCGCATCAGTATCTCCCATCTCGGCAATTTTCTGGCCTCTGGTAACACTTTGCCCTTCTTTCACCAGTATGAGTTCATTATGTGCATAGGCGCTCAAGTACGTTTTGTTGTGCTTGATAATAACCAGTTTACCGTAACCACGAAGTCCGCTGCCGCTATAGACCACCTTGCCTGCCGCGCTGGCCACAACTGCCTGTCCCTTGCTACCAATAAAATCTACGCCCTTCCGGTTCGCACTTTCAGAATAATCAGCAATTACTTTTCCCTTGGTAGGCATACCCCATTCCAGGCTGTCATCCGATCCAGAGTCAACTTCCTGTTCAGATTTTGTCGGCAAAGTTGAAGCAACAATTCTTGGCACTGCTGGCACCGCCTCTTTTGCTACCGATGATCCACCGTCCTGCATCATTTTTTCTATCTGTATAACGGCCTGCTCTGAGTAAGGCAGTTTGATAATTTTAGGCTGGTCTTTTCTTGTTACAACAGATGCGCTGGTTAAAACTGGCTTGGCTACAATTTGACTGTTATTGTTTCCGGCGTCATCCGCGGAAAGTAATTTTATCTGCTGCCCAATCTGAATTGCTGCAGGATTATCAATATTGTTTTGCTCCGCAACTTCACGATAGTCGAGACCATGTTCAAAAGCGATGCTGTACAGGGTGTCACCCTTCTGAACAACATATGGTTTCACTCCCGCGTCCAGCATGTATTTTCTGCTGTTTGGCTGCGGTCTTTTGGTAATGGAATCTTTCTCTTCTACAACTGACTGCCGACCTTCTGTGCTGCGATCTTCAACCGGTGCGCGGCGATTACCACTTGCACGACAACCCGCCAATAAAGTAACGATCAATACAAAACCGATTAGTCGAAGAAGTGTTTTATTAAGTATCATGCTCTTCCCATCAGTAATGGCACGAATTTGACAGTTTCGAGCCGGGTCTCTTGCAGTCCCTTTTCATCCCTTACGATCAAATGCAATATTTGCTCTTGTGCGCCAAGGGGCATCACCATACGACCTCCAACAGGGAGTTGATCCAGCAAAACTTGTGGTACGTGCGTAGCTGCAGCAGCCATGATAATGCCGTCAAACGGGGCTGCTTCCGGCAAGCCCATAAAGCCATCGGTATAACTCGTTTTAACATTCATCAATTGCAATTCCTTGAGTGTATTTAAGGCACGCTCATGCAATGGCAAAATACGCTCCACAGAATAAATTTCGCGAGCGACATGTGACAAAACCGCTGCCTGGTAGCCACAGCCGGTGCCGACTTCAAGCACACGATTAAGCGGCTTCCCATCCCGCAGTATTTCTATCATTCTGGCCACGATATAAGGCTGCGAAATAGTTTGGCCATAGCCGATAGGTAACGATTTATCATCATAAGCAAGATGGGAAATAGCTTCCTCTACAAACAAATGACGCGGTACCGCATTCATCGCCGCCAGCACCACTTCATCGCGAATACCCTGTTCGCGCAGACGTTCAATCATGCGTGAACGCGTACGCTGCGAGGTCATGCCGATGCCATTGTGGCGCAAGGAGTTCATGCCGGAATATTCCCCAACCAGGCTTGCACTGCATCCAATTGTCCAAACTGGGTCAGATCTACCTGCAGCGGTGTAATTGATACAGTGTTATTTGCAATGGCATGGAAATCAGTTCCCTGGCCGGCATCCTGTGCCTTGCCAGCCGCGCCTACCCAGTAGACTGTTTCACCACGCGGATTGATACTCTTGATTACCGGCTCTGCCTTATGCCGTTTACCCAATCGTGTTACCAGACTGCCTTGTAATTGCTCATAAGGTACATCAGGGACATTTACATTTAACAACCAGGGGTGTGTATGCGTGGATTTTTCAAAGCGCCCCACCAATTCCGCAGCGATGCGCGCAGCAGTTTCATAATGCGCCAATTCCTTACCCGCCAATGAAATTGCTATAGCGGGAATCCCCAATAAAAATCCCTCGGTAGCGGCAGCAACAGTACCCGAATATATTGTGTCGTCACCCATATTGGCACCGGCATTAATGCCTGAAATAACCATATCGGGCATCACATCCAGCATGCCGGTGACGGCAAGATGTACGCAATCAGTTGGTGTGCCATTCACATAAAAAAACCCGTTCGCTGCACGCCTAAGATTCAACGGACGATCCAGTGTCAGCGAGTTGCTTGCACCACTGCGGTCCCGTTCCGGGGCAACAACTGTCACCTCCGCTACGGCAGATAAATGCGTAGCCAAACATAAAAGTCCTGGAGAGAAATATCCGTCGTCGTTACTTAGAAGAATTCGCATTGCACAGTATGAGTGATAAAGTGACGTCGTTTAGCGCTAACCGTCAGTTTAATAAATTAATCATATAATCAATATGTTGAAATCATATTTGCGCAACAAAACAAATACACAAAACAATCAATTATCCTGTACGAATCATAACATAATTTTATTGCAATACAGTCGGTTGCAGCTTCTGAGTGAATAGGCTGGCAGGATCAGCTACTCATGTGCCTGGCCAAATCAGGCATATTATGTTTGATGCGCGGAATGAGTTTTTTTTATTTATATCGCCGAAGAACTCGGCAAATAGAGTGGAATCTGGTCGGGGCGAGAGGATTCGAACCTCCGACCACTTGACCCCCAGTCAAGTACGCTACCAGGCTGCGCTACGCCCCGAAGCTCGTCATTATATCAGAGCAAATATTTTCTGCCGAGTTATATCAAGCTTTCAGGATGCTGAGTACGCCTTGCAGCTCTTTGCGTAAATCTGCAATATTAAAATCAGTTTGGGAAAATGAAAGCGGTAGATGATCATCCTGCTTATCTTCGGAGTAATCCAGGTGATCCAGGCGACCGCGGGCACCGCTAATCGTAAAACCTTCTTCGTATAGGAGCTGGCGTATGCGGCGTATCAGCATCACTTCATGGTGCTGATAATAACGACGATTACCGCCACGCTTGACCGGTTTCAGCTGAGTAAATTCCTGTTCCCAATAGCGTAAAACGTGGGATTTTACCCCGCACAAATCGCTTACCTCACCGATAGTGAAGTAACGCTTTGCGGGTATGGGAGGTAATACGATATTAGATGGCTGGTTTTCCATGATAGGTTGCCTCTACCATGCTTTTGAGTTTCTGGCTCGGGTGGAATGTAACGACACGGCGAGCTGTAATAGGAATCTCCACGCCCGTCTTGGGATTTCGCCCGGGACGCTGAGGTTTGTCACGAAGCTGAAAGTTACCAAATCCAGAAAGCTTTACGCTTTCACCCTTCTCTAGCTGAAGGCGTATCTCTTCAAAAAAAGACTCCACCATATCTTTGGCTTCCCGCTTGTTTAATCCTACCTTTTCAAACAAAAGATCGGCCAATTCTGCTTTAGTTAATGTCATTCTTTCCCCTTACACGCGCAATAGCGCACCTTTCTGTTTTAACACTGTCACCAGATTCAATATACTTTGATCAATTTCAATATCAGTTAAAGTCTTTCGAGTATCTTGCATTAACACTCGGAATGCAAGGCTTTTTTTGCCGTCGACGACGCCTTTTCCACGATACAAGTCAAATAACGCTATTTCGACGACATTTGCTACATTTCCTGCCTGCATTGCAGCAAGCAAGGAGTCGACTGTTACATTTTCATCAACCAGAACAGCAATATCCCGCCGGACCATAGGCAAACGGGAAATGTCGATCGCCTTAGGTACGTTTACTGTCACTAAAGGATTCAATTCCAACTCAAACCAAACAGCCGATTGCGGCAGATCATATTGTTGCTGCCATTGTGGATGCAGTTCTCCAACCCAGCCTATAGCCTGTCCATCCAGTGAAATACGGGCTGAGCGACCCGGGTAAGAGGCAGGATGTGGCATAGCCTCAAAGCTAAGCTTACGCGGAGCAAACAACGCCTCAACATCTGATTTAACATCAAAAAAATCAACAGACTGTGCCGATACGCCCCATTGTTCAGACGCGACAGAACCATAAGCCAATCCAGCAACACGCTCCTGCTGCACATAGCCTCCAGCTTCAGCTGTAAAACACCCCCCAATTTCAAACAAGCGCACACGTGGCTGTTTACGGGCAAGGTTGGTACGAACTGCATTGAGCAGCCCGCCGAGCAGGCTGCTGCGCATCACACTCATCTGGCTGGCGATAGGATTTTTAAGCGGGATGGGTGTCGTATTGCCGCACAAGTCACGCTCCCATACTTCTTCAACAAAAGCGTAATTGATGCTTTCCAGATATTCTCTCAACACCAGTGTTTGCCTCACGCTGGCTACGGGCCTGCGTGATTCACTCTGCGGCAAAATTTTCATCGACACTTGCGGAGGTACTGGCTTTATGTTTTCGTAACCATAAACCCGTGCAATTTCTTCAATAAGGTCTTCTTCAATTTCCATATCAAAACGATAACTAGGCGGACTAACCTGAAACGCTTCTCCATTTCTCGTGGTTTGCATTCCGAGGCTAGTCAGAATACGTGTTATCTCCTCGGCTGCAACTGATACGCCCAACACACGCTGTACTCTTGCCACCCGCAGGTTCACTGGCTTGCGTGCGGGTAACTTGCCAAGGACTTCAGTTACCGCACCAGCTTGACCACCACATATATCCAGTATTAATTGTGTTGCACGATCCAGTGCAGCTTGCGTATTTTCAAAATCGACCCCTCGCTCAAACCGATAGGACGAATCCGAACCAAAACCCAATCGGCGGGATTTGCCCACAATGACTGAGGGCATAAAGAACGCACTTTCCAGCAATATCTCAGTCGTTGCAGCGCCCACTGCGCTGCTCGCGCCGCCCATTATGCCGGCAAGTGCTATGGGTCCTTTGCTGTCTGCTATCACCAGCATATCTGACTGCAACTCAATAAGTTGCTCGTTCAGCAACTGTAATTTTTCACCTTGGTGCGCAAATCTCACCTCAACGCCGCCTTGCAGCTTGGCATAATCAAAGGCGTGTAAAGGCTGACCAAGCTCGATCAACACATAGTTTGTCACGTCAACAATAGCACTAATGCTACGCAGACCGCTGCGTTCAAGGCGTTGCTGCATCCAATCGGGTGTTATGGCCTGTGCGTCAACCCCAGAAATGACACGTGCGATATAACGCGGACATGCCTCTGCAGCAGCGACTTTCACTTCAGCCTTTCTGGTACCAGTTAATGCGAAAGAAGGTTTTGGCTGAGGCAAGATTTTTGCGCCTGTCAATACGGCAACTTCACGGGCTATCCCTTGCAATGAAAGGCAGTCGCTGCGGTTTGGTGTCAGCTTAAGCGTAAACAACTGATCATTCAGTGCGAGATATTCGCGGATGTTTACACCTGTTTTTGCGTCTGCTGGCAACACCAGCAAGCCAGTGCTTTCTTCAGCCAGGCCCAATTCTTTTTCCGAACACATCATGCCGAAGGAAGCGACACCGCGTACCTTGGCCTGCTTGATTTCAATGCCTGGTAGTTTGGCGCCAACCAACGCACAGGGCGCTTTCATACCAACTGTCACATTTGCAGCACCGCAGACAATGGTCAGCGGCGCAGCTTGTCCAACGTTAACCGTGAGTACATTCAAGCGGTCCGCATCAGGATGCTTTTCCTTGCTCAACACCTCAGCGATCACAACTTTATCAAAGTCAGCCGCGACTGGCTTAATTTCTTCAACTTCCAATCCGGCCATCGTTAACAAATGCGATAACGCCTCGCTTGAGAGCGAGGTATCAACCAGACTGCGCAACCATGTTTCGGAAAATTGCATATTTGATCAGGAAAATTGTTTTAAAAATTGCACATCGTTCTCAAAGAACAAGCGCAAGTCATTTACACCATAGCGCAGCATAGCCAAACGCTCGACACCGACACCAAAAGCAAAGCCAATATATTTTTCGCTATCAATCCCGACATGTTTCAACACATTTGGATGCACCATGCCACAACCACCTATCTCCAGCCAACGCTCTCCCCAGCTCATATCCATTTCAGCAGAGGGCTCGGTAAACGGAAAAAATGAGGGGCGGAAACGAACTTTCAAATCTTCGGCTTCGAAGAAGCATTGCAGGAAATCTGCAATCACGCCCTTGAGGTCGGCGAAGCTGACACGTTCACCTATCCACAACCCTTCTACCTGATGGAACATGGGCGAATGGGTGGCGTCAGAGTCAACGCGATACACACGGCCCGGTGCGATGATACGAATATCCGGCATTGTCTCCAGGTGCTGATATTTCTCCCTGTGCGCCTGCATATAACGAATTTGAATGGGAGATGTATGGGTGCGTAATACATGCTTATCGTCAATGTAGAACGTGTCATGCATTGCGCGGGCAGGGTGATCTGCAGGCATATTCAGCGCCGTAAAATTATAGAAATCATTTTCGATTTCCGGACCCTCTGCGACTGCATATCCGATCGAATGAAATAAGGATTCAATGCGATCAAGCGTCCTCGTAATTGGGTGCAATCCACCCACTCCCATACCACGACCAGGCAACGTCACATCCAATGACTCGGCAGCAAGCTTAGACTGCAATGACTGCTGTTGAATAGCCTCACGCCGCGCATTGAGTGCCGTTTCTATCTGCTGCTTTACTACATTGATACGGGCACCTGCAGCGGGCCTTTCCTCCGCAGAGAGCTTACCAAGCCCCTTCAACAATGCTGTCAGGCTACCTTCCTTGCCAAGGTAGCGAGCTTTAACCTGCTCCAGTTCGACCGCCTGATTAACCGCTGCAAACTGTTGTATAGCCTGGGATACGATTTGTTCGAGTTCTTGCATTCTCTTTACTCTCAAAACGGCTTAACAATCAAACTTCCAACTACAGAAGCCTGATTATTGAACGGTTTCCAATGAAAAAAGGAGGCGTAAAACGCCTCCTTTTTTTCAATCAGATAGCTTACAGACCGAGGCTGGCCTTAGCCTGCGCAACAATCGACAAAAATGCTGGCTTGTCGAAGATTGCAATGTCGGACAGTACTTTACGATCCAGATTGATCTCGGCTTTCTTCAGACCATTCATGAATACGCTGTAGCACATACCTTGCTCGCGAGCAGCCGCATTGATACGCGCAATCCACAAAGTACGGAATTGACGCTTGCGTTGCCGACGATCGCGGTAAGCATATTGACCCGCTTTCATCACTGCTTCTTTGGCAATACGATAGACGTTATTACGACGACCGCGATAGCCTTTTGATTGATCCGTTACTTTTTTATGACGCGCACGCGCCGTGACACCACGTTTTACTCTTGGCATTTTGGCTCCTTATGCGTAAGGCATCATGGCGCGTACAGACGCCGTGTTGCTTGCGTGAACTTCGGTGGTACCACGCAATTGACGCTTAGACTTGGTCGTCTTCTTGGTCAAGATGTGGCGCTTGAATGCTTGCGAACGCTTGATGCTTCCGCCAGCACGAACCTTGAAGCGCTTTTTGGCGCTACTCTTGGTTTTCATTTTAGGCATTACAACTCCTTTATTTGATGACGCCAGGAGGTCCCTGACAGGAACACTTAAAAACCTGGTATCACTTATATGGGACTGACTACTGCTAAAGCTGTACTGACCAGTCCCTTAATCAATACAGCATGTAAATTTTTTGTTACTTATTTTTTCTTCGGTGACAACATCATCACCATCTGACGACCTTCCATCTTTGGAAACTGTTCCACGATACCGTGCTCAGTCAAATCCAGCTTGATGCGCTCCATCAACTGCATACCTATCTGTTGGTGTGCAATTTCCCGGCCGCGGAAACGCAAGGTAATCTTGGTCTTGTCCCCATCGGCAAGAAACTTGATCAGATTGCGCATCTTGATGTTGTAATCACCATCATCCGTGCCCGGGCGGAATTTAACTTCCTTGATCTGTACCTGCTTTTGTTTCAGCTTGGCTTCGTGCTGTTTTTTACTTTCAGCGTATCTGAACTTGCCGATATCCATTACCCGACAAACTGGCGGCTCTGCCAAGGGTGCTATTTCAACCAGATCCAGATCGGCCTCTTCGGATAAGCGAAGTGCCTCTATTATGGCCACGATGCCTATTGCTTCCCCATCTGCACCAATGAGCCGCACCTGAGGTGCGGTTATCTGCTCGTTAATGCGTTGTGATTTATCTTGAGCTATTGCGAATTCTCCATTTACACAAAATTAAACCGTGCTGCCACAGTTATGACTTGGCCGACTCAGCCTGCAGACGCTCCAGGAGCGCTGCTACCGACATCTGACCAAGGTCTTCTCCCTGGCGGTTTCGCACGGCAACTAGGCCTGCAGCCATTTCCTTATCGCCAATAATCAGCTGGTAAGGTAACTTTTGCAAGCTATGTTCGCGTATTTTATAGGTAATCTTCTCATTACGCAAATCTGAATGCACCCGCAAACCTGCCGTTATCAATGTTTGCACCACCTGTTTGGCATAATCTTCCTGCGCCTGCGAGATATTCATCACCACCACTTGCACCGGCGCCAGCCATAAAGGAAAGGCGCCGGCGTGCTGCTCGATCAAAATAGCGATAAATCGCTCAAGCGAGCCCAGAATAGCCCTGTGCAGCATCACGGGTACTTTACGGGTATTGTCATCATCGACGTATTCAGCACCCAAACGGCCGGGCATTGAGAAGTCAACCTGGATCGTGCCGCACTGCCAGGAGCGTCCGATCGCATCTTTGATATGGAACTCTATCTTGGGACCATAAAATGCACCCTCTCCCGGCAGTTCTTCCCACGTCATGCCGGAAGCGCGCAACGCAGCACGCAGTGCTTCTTCTGATTTATCCCATATCTCATCGGAGCCAACCCGGCTCTCCGGACGTAGCGCCAGCTTAACCGCCACATCATGAAAGCCGAAATCCTTATATACCTTCAATACCAGTGCATTAAACGCGGTTACCTCTGCTTCGATCTGGCTTTCGGTACAAAATATATGACCATCGTCCTGTACAAACCCCCTCACCCGCATCAATCCATGCAAACCGCCCGATGGCTCGTTGCGATGGCATGAGCCAAACTCACCATAACGTAAGGGCAATTCACGATAGGAATGCAAATCGGCATTAAACACCTGGATATGGCCGGGGCAATTCATCGGCTTGATCGCGTACTCATGCTTCTCGGACTCAGTGGTAAACATACCAGCCTTGAAATGCTCCCAATGCCCGGATTTCTCCCACAGCACCCGATCAATAATTTGCGGACAACGCACTTCCTGATAACCGTTTTCAATATAAACGCGACGCATATACTGCTCAACCGCCTGCCATATCGTCCAGCCCTTGGGGTGCCAGAACACCATGCCCGGCGCCTCATCTTGCATATGAAACAAATTGAGCTGTTTGCCCAGCTTGCGATGGTCACGTTTTTCCGCTTCTTCAATACGATGCAGATAGGCATCCAGGTCTTCTTTTTTCGCCCAGGCTGTGCCGTAAATCCGCTGCAACATTTCATTCTTTGAATCGCCACGCCAATATGCGCCAGCCAGCTTCATCAATTTGAATACTTTTAATTTACCGGTAGAAGGCACGTGTGGACCACGGCACAAATCAGTGAAGTCGCCTTCGGTATAGAGCGACACTTCCTGATCAGCAGGTATCGAGGCGATAATCTCTGCCTTGTACAGCTCGCCTATGCTTTTGAAGTAGGACACAGCATCATCACGTGCCATGACTTTACGCGACACAGGAATATCTTTTTTGGACAGCTCGGCCATACGCTTTTCAATGGCGACCAAATCTTCCGGGGTGAAAGGTCGCGCGTAAGCAAAGTCATAATAGAATCCATTTTCAATCACCGGACCTATCGTAACCTGGGCCTCGGGAAATAGCTCCTTCACCGCATAGGCCATTAAGTGAGAAGTAGAATGGCGAATGATATCCAGGCCATCAGCATCTTTATCAGTAATGATAGACAATGCTGAATCTGCACTGATCAGATAAGAGGTATCCACTAGCTGTCCGTCTACTTTGCCAGCCAAAGCGGCACGTGCCAAACCAGCACCAATACTGGCTGCCACTTCGGCAACCGTCACCGCTTTCTCATAACTGCGCTGAGATCCATCTGGCAAAGTAATTAAAGGCATATTGACTCTTTATGAAATAAAAATGCGGCTTAGCCGCTTTGGAAACAATTCACGCTCTCTAAAATATCAAAGCGCCCCGACAACTTCAAGGCGCAATGCTTCATTAAATTAACACATTTATACAACAAGTGGGATGCTACTTAATCCCAGCGTGATCTATGCAGCTTCAAAATTAAAACCGCTGACTGAAACCTGCACTAAAAATACTAACGCTGGAACTGTCATCGTTGAAATTCAAAAACCTGATTTTCGCATCCAATGTGGTGTTATCCACCATGAAGTAAGCCAAGCCGATATTGACATCATACTGGGTTGAGGCGTGATTTGAATTACCTGGTATAGCAGTCTGACGCAACGCAAGAGCCAAACCTGCGAAAGGTACCAAATCACCCCTGAAGCCGTCGAAAAAATAGTATTTGCCACCCAAACCGATTGCAGTTCCAGTGTAGCCAAAATTTTGCTGGGTAGAGAGCGCGGTGACAATGACAACCTGTGGATTGACAAATTGACCAATGGACACATTTAGCAATGAAGCGGAGGGCTGTCCCTGCACGTTAATGTAATTGGCATCAATGGAAAATTCGCGAGATTTTCCGGCTGCATAACCATTCGTTACCAGACCCAGTGACAAAACGCATAACGTTACAAATTTAGAAACTGACATTATTCACTCCTTCAAAATTGATCAAGCAATTTACTATATTTTATAACCTCAAAAACACCCAAAATGATAACAGCTCTTTTATAACCCAACTTTCCGCCAGCCAAAGGCCGGATTAAAGATACTAATTACAGCTAAATCTCACTTTAACCGTAAAATTTAGAATCGCAGCGATAATTGAAAATTCATGCGGGGCAAAACGTATATTTGGTGGGAGCAACTGGGATCGAACCAGTGACCTTTTCCTTGTCGAGGAAATATTCTACCGCTGAAATATGCTCCCAAAACGAGGCCGCATTATAGAGAGTTGCCCTAGCTGTCACAAGCTTTTCTTGTTTAGCGATATACGCTAGAGGCAACCTCAATACTGGGATGAAGCAAAATTCTCGAAACGGGTATATTCGCCACGGAAGGTCAAATCAATCTTGCCTATGGGGCCGTTACGCTGTTTTGCGATAATAATCTCAGCCTTACCTTTGTCCTGCGAATCCGGGTTATACACCTCATCGCGATAGATAAACAATATAAGATCCGCATCCTGCTCAATCGCACCGGATTCACGCAAGTCGGACATAATCGGCCGCTTGTTTGGGCGCTGCTCCAAGCTACGGTTGAGCTGGGACAGTGCAATTACCGGCACATGTAACTCTTTGGCCAGTGACTTCAGCGAGCGTGAAATTTCCGAAATTTCCGTCGCGCGATTCTCTCCACCCTTGGTAGAGATGGAAGACATTAATTGTATGTAATCTATAACAATCAGGCCCAGACCATCATTTTGCCGATGCAAACGTCGCGCACGCGAGCGCAGTTCAAGTGAGTTTAATGCGGCCGTTTCATCAATAAAGATTGGCGCATCGTTTAAACGTCCCAGTGCATGGGTCATGCGTGACCAGTCATCATCCTCAAGTTTGCCCGTGCGCAATGTATGCTGATTAAGCCTGCCGACCGAGCCAATCATACGCATGGCCAACTGCGTACCACCCATTTCCATACTGAAAATGGCAACCGGCTTGTTCACTTCCAGCGCCACATGCTCGGCGATATTCACCGAGAAAGCTGTTTTGCCCATACTTGGCCGCCCTGCCACAATCACCAGATCACCCGGCTGCAGGCCCGACGTCATACTGTCCAGATCAGTAAATCCTGTTGCTATACCGGTAACATCACTTGCATTATCCCGCGAATACAGGGTTTCAATCCGCTCTACCACCTGTGTCAACAATGGCGGTATGCCTACAAATCCCTGTTTCCCCCGCTCACCCGATTCCGCAATTTCAAATACACGGCTTTCTGCCTCGTCGAGCAACTGGCCTGCATCGCGACCACCCGGATTGTAAGCACTGGTGGCAATCTCGGTCCCCACCTCGGCCAGTCGGCGCATCACCGCACGCTCTCGCACAATTTCAGCATAGCGACGGATATTTGCCGCTGACGGCACATTCTGTGCAAGCGATCCCAGATAAGCCAAACCGCCAGCCTTATCCAGCTCGGCATTATTTTCAAGCGACTCGGCCACCGTGATCACGTCAACGGGTTTTGCCTGATCCGCCAACTGCGCAATATGACGAAAGGCTATCCTATGCTCGTAACGGTAAAAATCCTGTTCCTGCAACAGATCAACAATCTTGTCCCAAGCCGTACTATCGAGAAGGATGCCGCCTAAAACCGACTGTTCTGCTTCGACCGAATGGGGGGGTAATCTGATTGCATCAAGCTGTGGGTCGGTAACAGGAACTGAGACGTTTTGCATAGTGAATTGTCGCCGGAAAAATAATCAGATACTAAATAATCTGACTCGAAAAGAAAAACAGAGTAAAGAATTCTACTCTGTATAGATCAAAAATTGGAAAACAAAAAAAGGGCTGTCGCCAGCCCCTTTTTAAACTGCTAAAAACAAAACAGTTTTAGTGTTCGCCTAATACCGACACGGTGATATTTGCAACCACATCTGTATGCAAGCCAATCGTGATTGGATGATCACCGATCGTCTTGATATGACCATCAGGCATACGAACGCTGGCCTTTTCTACAGCAAAGCCCAGTGCGACCAATGCAGCAGAAATATCAGCATTGGTAACTGAACCAAACAGCTTGCCGTCCACACCCGCTTTTTGCGAGATTTGCACGGTCAAGCCATTCATCTTCTCGGCACGCGCCTGCGCTTCAGCAACCTTGGCATGCTCAGCAGCTTCAAGCGCGACACGGCGTACGGCAAAATCAGCCACGTTGGCATCTGTTGCACGCTTGGCCTTGCCTTGCGGGATCAAAAAGTTACGTGCGTAACCATTTTTAACTTTAACCACATCACCGAGGGTGCCGAGGTTTACCACTTTTTCCATCAGGATAATTTGCATGTGTGTTCTCCTTAATGCAAGTCAGTGTAAGTCAACAATGCCAGGAAACGCGCACGTTTAACTGCAACACTTAATTGACGCTGGTAGCGTGCTTTTGTGCCGGTAATACGGGCAGGAATCAGCTTGCCGTTTTCAGAAACAAACTCTTTAAGGATGTTGATATCCTTGTAATCCACTTCAGCGATTTTCTCGGCAGTGAAGCGGCAGAATTTGCGACGCTTGAACAATTGACGCGAAGAATTTGTCTTCTTGTCATCTTTTTTCTTAAATACACGAGCCATGTTGTGCCCCTTATTTCAAAATTATATTATCAATGTGCAGTATCAATTGCGTATTGCGCAAACTGCGCTGAGCCAAAAAGCCTTCCACCCTCACCTGCTGCCCCGGCAGCAATTTACTTGCTGCCAGCGCTGCCTTATCAAGCGATATTGCCGGGATATCACACTCTACTTTTCGTGCTATCCCAGCCTCTTGTTGCGTTGAGGCATGGCGTATTTTTAATCCCACTCGCGCCACCCCGGCAGGGGTATAACGCAAAGCGTCCAACTCAATCAGTTCACCGTCAATCACACAACGGTTTACTTGCGTGTCAATCAAGCAGCGGCAGCTACAGCCACTTCAGCAGGCGCATCGCCTGCAAATGAGCGGGATTTCTCTTCGCGCATCATTGCAGAAGGCGTTGTTATAGCCGCTTTCACCTTGATCGTCAGGTGGCGCAACACTGCGTCGTTAAACTTGAATGCGTGTTCCATCTCGTCCAGTGTTTCCTGGTCACATTCAATATTCATCATCACGTAGTGTGCTTTGTGAATTTTCTGGATTGGGTAAGCCAATTGACGGCGGCCCCAATCTTCCAGGCGGTGAATCTGGCCGTTTTTGCCAGTCACCAACGTGCGATAACGCTCGACCATTGCAGGAACCTGCTCGCTCTGGTCGGGATGCACGATAAATACGATTTCGTAGTGTCGCATTACATCTCCTTGTGGTTGTAGCCCTCCGCTATGCGAAACGGTAGAGCAAGGTTTTAGGGAGCGCGGATTATACGGGAAATTACTGATAAGTCAATTGAATTTACAGGGAGATTGCTCCGTTATTCAGCTAGTGAAAGCAGCCTTCATCACCGCGATCATATAGCCAACGTCCAGCACCCCGGCGCTTTCACGCAGGCTGTGCATCGCCCACATCGGTGAACCTACGTCCACACTGGCTACACCGAGGCGTGAGGCAATGATCGGCCCAATTGTGCTGCCGCAGCCCAGGTCGGTGCGATGGGTGTAATGCTGAAACGGCACTCCCGCGCTTTCGCACAGGGATATAAAGCGGGCTGCGGTATCGGCATCCGTACTGTAGCGCTGGTTAGAGTTGGTTTTAATCACCGGGCCGGCATTGACCAACACATGGTGGTTGGGCTCATAGGCATTGGGAAAGTTGGGCTGAAACGCGTGCGCCATATCGGCACTGATAAAGAAACTCTTGGCTGCAGCGCAGTGCTGTGCCTCTTCATCCATATCCAGGCATAGTGAAATACGGTCAATGACATCAGCCGCAAAACTGCCGCCGGCTCCTGCTGCGCTTTCGCTGCCGACCTCTTCATGGTCGAAAAACGCGCAGAGCGTAGTTGCGGCAGGTTTATCAATTGCCAGCATGGCAGTTAATGCAGCATGACAGGAGGCCAAATTATCGAGCTGGCTATTCGCAATAAACTCCTGCTTTGCGCCCCAGAACGCGCCGGGTTGTGTATCAAAAACATTCAGCTCATAGGTCAATATGTCTTTTGCACTAACGCCCAATTTACTCGCAAGTAACTCAAAAAACTGCTCATGTGCGCCCAATTTTTCATTACTCAAACTGAACAATAATGGCAATTCGGTTTGCTTATTTAATTTTAACCCCTGCTCGTTGACATCGCGATTCATATGGATGGCAAGGTTGGGCAAGCGCAGTAAAGGCTGGTCAAACTTGAGCAAGCGTGTTTCAAATCCGTTCGTTGTCCGCACATTCACCCGTCCGGCCAAACTAAGATCTCGGTCCGTAAAGGTGGCGAGTATTGGCCCGCCATAGATCTCAACGCCCAATCTAACCAGGCCATTGCTGGCATGCGCCGCATGGGTTTTAAGACGCAGTCCGGGTGAGTCGGTATGCGCGCCTATCATTCTGAACCCCGTATCAGACAGCGATTGTTGACCCAGTTTGAAGGCGATGATAGAGGCGCCGCCACGCACCACATAGTAACGACCACCCGCTTCCAGCTTCCAGCGTTGTGCTTCCTGTAACTGAGTAAAACCCTTTGCCTGCAGGCGTTGCTCAATGCTGTGCACGGCATGCCAGGGGCTGGGGCTGGCATCGATAAAACTCAACAAGTCTTGTGCTTGCGCTCTTGCTTCGGGAGATATATTCATGGCAGATTCTATTCGTTTAAATTACATCACAAAAAACATTGGTCGCGGATTAATCGTCCAG
>JANXWX010000246.1 GCA_025350915.1 Nitrosomonadales bacterium | reverse complement strand
CTGAATAATTGTTCGGTATGGGTAAAAGCATGCTGCAAGGGATGTCCGAGCAAATTGGTTTTGCTGAGTGCAAACAGGTTTTCTGCTGCAGGATTTAAATACACAAAGCGTGATTCTTCATCCAGCAAAATGATGGCCGTGGTGAGTTGGTCTATTGTGGGCAGATTAGCTAGCATATCTGAGATAAAGCAGAAAGTATGCCAGTAAAGGCTATTGCTTGAGATTTAAAATTTCAGTTCTTAACGCTTTGATATTTTGTTCATGAGATGTGACTAAATCCTGCGCGGCTTTTAATTTATCCAAGTATTGCGGTGTTTTTTGAAACGGGACACCCGCAGTACTCGTAGTTGTTTCAGGGTTGTTTTCAAGAGTCTGTAAGTTCTGGCGCGCTGCACCGAGCAAATTTTCTTCAGCCCCCAATTCGTCCTCCAGGATGACACGACGGGTTGCATCGCGATTCCTTTGAGTTTGTGTATCTACTCTGGGAAAGTTTTCAGGTGTGCCTTTGCCACCAGACATAGTTGGCAAAGGTTTTAAATAGAGTTTTTTGCCGCCCTTAATCGGTTCACTTGAATAGGTTACATGGCCTTCAGAATCGATGCGTTTGTAAATCTCGGCCTGGGCCCAGCCAAGCTGGCTAAGATACAAAATAACAAACAGATAGAATGACTTCATGGCGGTATTCGGGTTGGGATGGGTAGAAGTATAGGTTAAGCCTTGTGATATGACAAACCTTGGTCAAAATGTAAAAGCGACAGGCAAAAAAAACGGAGCCTTTCGGCCCCGTTCTATTCATACCAATTACTTTTGATTACAGGCTGTAATACATATCAAACTCAACTGGATGTGTAGTCATGCGAATCTTATTAACTTCATCCATCTTCAAAGTGATGTAAGCATCGATGAAGTCGTTGGAGAAGACGCCACCGCGGGTAAGGAACTCACGATCCTTGTCCAGATGGGCCAAAGCTTCTTCCAGTGAAGCGCAAACGGTTGGGATTTTTGCATCTTCTTCTGGTGGCAGATCGTATAGATTCTTGTCTGCTGGTTCGCCAGGATGAATCTTGTTCTGGATACCATCCAGACCGGCCATCATCAACGCAGTGAAACAAAGGTATGGGTTCGCCAGAGGATCAGGGAAGCGGGTCTCAATACGGCGTGCTTTTTCACTTGGTACGTGCGGAATGCGGATCGAAGCAGAACGGTTCTTCGCCGAGTAAGCCAGTTTGGTTGGCGCTTCGTAGTGGGGAACCAGACGCTTGTAGGAGTTTGTTCCCGGGTTGGTAATTGCGTTCAGTGCTTTCGCATGCTTGATGATACCGCCGATGTAGAACAGCGCTGTTTCAGACAGGCCCGCATAGCCATTGCCTGCGAACAGGTTTTTACCATCTTTCCAGATAGACTGGTGTACGTGCATACCGGAACCGTTGTCACCCACGATAGGCTTGGGCATAAAGGTTGCTGTTTTGCCATACTGGTGCGCTACGTTGTGCACAATGTACTTCAGATATTGAGTCTGGTCAGCGCGCTTAACCAGTGTGCTGAATTTGGTACCAATTTCGCACTGACCTGCTGTTGCCACTTCATGGTGGTGAACTTCAACTTCAATGCCGATTTCTTCCAGTGCCAGACACATCGCAGCACGAATGTCATGCAGTGAATCAACCGGAGGCACGGGGAAATAACCGCCTTTTACAGATGGACGGTGGCCGGTGTTGCCGCCATCGTACTCTTCTGCAGACGACCAGGCCGCTTCTTCGGAATTGATTTTGAGAGAGCAACCGGACATATCAACATGCCAGTTAACCGAGTCAAAGATAAAGAACTCAGGCTCAGGACCGAAAAAGGCGGTGTCGCCCACGCCGGTTGATTTCAGATAGGCTTCACCGCGCTTGGCGATGGAGCGTGGGTCACGGTCATAACCCTTGCCGTCTGTTGGCTCGATAACGTCACAAGTCAATACCAGGGTAGGTTCGTCCATGAATGGATCAACGAAAGCGCTTGTCGGATCAGGCAGCAAAATCATGTCAGAAGCCTGAATACCTTTCCAGCCTGCAATGGAAGAGCCGTCAAAAGCGTGGCCGTCAGTGAATTTATCGTCGCCAAAATATTTGGCCGGCACGGATACGTGCTGCTCTTTACCGCGTGTATCGGTAAAACGTAAGTCAACGAATTTAACCTCGCCACCCTTGATATATTTGCTTGCTTCTGCAGCAGACTTGAACATTATTGCTCTCCTAAATAAACGTTTTAATAAAAACACAAACCACAAACTGAAATGGGCACTATTGCACTGCACAAAGCGTGCCACCCTTTATTAATGCACCAAACGCATATTTTGCCATATTCATAAGCAGGGTTGGGTAATATTATTTGCCCTGCTTTGGTGCCACGAGTTTAATAGCGCACTATTTTGGTGCGCTGTTGAAGTGGAGCTTGATGTCACGAAAATATTCATCGTCAGCCGTCATTTCAGCACATCGTTTGGTCAGTGCGGCGATTTTGTCTTTATCCTGGCTGTATTGGGCATCCAGAAAGAGCTCCGCTTCGACTTTGCCATCCAGATAGTGCAATACGCTGCGGGAAATGGGCAATACGGCATCACCCAGCTTCTGCGTTAAATGATTTAACAGCAAGGCACGGGAAGGCAGGTGGGCGTTGGGTTTGGCCAGTGCATCATCTTCGGGGTCAATATGCACCATCACATCGAGTACATGATGGTTCTTTAACACAGCCACACGTGCAGACTCGGCGATAAAGTGCCCTTCAGACACACTGATCCTGGGGTCAACTATGATGTGTGCATCAACTAGCGCGTTATCCGCCATTTTGCGGGTACGCAATTCGTGCATGCTGCGAACGCCGGGTGTTGAGAGCAATGTTTTGCGTATAGCCGCCACCTCTTCTTCATCCAGGCCGGTATCAACAAGCTCGGAGAGGGCTTCGAAGGCAAGCTTTGCACCCATGTGTGCAATCATTCCTCCTACAACGGCGGCGGCAACCAGATCAAGAAAGGTGTAGCCCATTAAATTACCCGCGATACCCACCATGACCACCAGCGACGAAGCTGCATCAGAGCGGGCGTGCCAGGCATTGGCCACCAGCATTTGTGAGCGCACACGCTGTGCAACAGCCAGCATGTAACGGAACAGGCTTTCTTTGGCCGCTAACGCAATCAACGCAATCCAGATCGTATAAGGGTTTACGGCCTGAACCTGGTCGGGATGTTGCAGGCGTAAACCAGCTGCAATCAACAGGGCGCCACCAACAGCCGCCAGGGAGATGCCCAGAATAAGCGAGGCGGCCGTTTCTATGCGTGCATGACCGTATGGATGGTTTGCATCGGCGTGGCGATTGCCGTGGCGATTGGCGAACAACACAAGTATATCGGCAACCAGATCGGAAAATGAATGCAAGCCATCGGCCATTAACGATTTTGAATTGCCAAAAAATCCTGCAAGTAATTGCAAAAACGTTAAAAATAAATTGATAATAATGCTGACCCAGGTACTTTTTTTCGCCGCAGCGAAGCGTTCAGGGTGGGCTGGCTCAAAAGCAGCGGGCTTGCCATGGGAGTGCGAGTGAGAATGATTTGTCATGGTGCTGGTAAGTTATCGGCGTACCGCGCAGAATAGCATTAGTGGGCAAGATTATCGAGGAGAAATCATGGGCAGAATTACTGAAATATTGAATGTCGGGCAAAGCCGTGCCAAAGAGATGAAGCTGGCTTATGAAGGCGCGTTGATGCCGGATGAAGCCTATGAAATTTTGCAAACTGCACCCGGCGCAAAGCTGGTTGATGTGCGCTCACGTGCCGAGCTCGATTTTGTAGGACGCATTCCCGGTGCGATAGAAATCGAATTGCTTACCTACCCCGGCATGAAGCCTAATATGAATTTCATGGTGGCGATGGAACAACAGGTGGACAAAGAATCACTGGTCTTGTTTATCTGCCGCAGCGGCGGCCGCTCACATCAGGCGGCACAAGTCGCAACCCAGGGTGGCTGGCCGGATTGTTACAACGTCATCGCGGGGTTTGAGGGTGATGCCAATGCTAAAAAACACCGTGGGGTACTAAATGGATGGAAGGCGTTGAACCTGCCGTGGGAGCAAAGTTAACAGCTATTGCATCAACAAATCACAATCAGTCGTTACTTTACGACCATGTCACTAGCCCGCTGTAATAGGTTCCCAGCACGATCAGACCGAATGCAATCCGGTACCACGCAAATATGGTGAAATCGTGGCTGCTGATATAACGTAGCAACCAGCGCACGCACAGGAATGCTGAAACAAAGGAAGCAATAAAGCCCACCGTCCACATTTCCAGATCAGCGCTGTTGAGCAAGGCACGCTCTTTGTATAACTCGTATATTGTGGCGCCGATCAGCGTGGGCATTGCAAGGAAAAAAGTGAACTCTGTAGCGGCCTTGCGGCTCAGGCCGAAAAATAGACCGCCAATAATTGTGGCACCGGAGCGCGAGGTGCCGGGGATAAGCGCCAGCGCCTGTGCAAAACCAATCTTGAGTGCATCTTTCCAGTTCAAGTCATCGGCCGTTTCAACCGTCACTACATGCTTGCGTTTCTCTGCCCACAAGATAAAGACAGCGCCCACAATAGAGGTGACGGCCACCGTGATGGGATTAAACAGCGCATCCTTGATCTTGTGTCCGAACAGCAAACCAATAATCGCGAGCGGAAGAAAAGCGATGAACACATTGAAGACAAAACGCTGCGCCGCAGCTTCGTGTGGCAGTCCTTTAACCAGTGTCGTTATCTTGGCACGATATTCCCACATCACCGCCAGGATCGCGGCCGATTGAATCACAATCTCAAACAGTTTGCCGCGTTCGTCGTTAAAGTTAAGCAGGCTGCCGGCCACAATTAAATGGCCGGTGCTGGAGATGGGTAAAAATTCAGTGAAGCCTTCCACCACGCCGAGTATGGCGGCTTTGAGTAACAGTATTAAATCCATAATTTTCTACCGGAGACAAAGTCGCGAATTATACGCCTGGAATGTAAACGCAAGATTATGAGGTGGGTAAAAGTGCTGCGATACGCCGGTTAATCTGAATGCGCTCTTCGTCACTCAACTCGGGCCAGCGTGTCACTTCTTCAAACGTGCGCAAACAACTGCGGCAAACATCGTCACCCAGGGCAGTTGTGCAATGCCCGACACAGGGGCATTCGGCGGTGATTTCTTTGTGTGTTGAGACTGGTAACATGACGCAATTATAGCGTTGGTCGTGTTGCCAACTCCAATTTACTCAACCATCGAATTGCCTGCTCCCGCGTATCTCCGCACATTTCCGCTGAGGGTTTAAGTCCGGCGCAGAATGTTGGGCGTGCTGCCGTGCCAAATACGGCACAGCGATTATCTGTCGTGAGTTGGGCGCAACGCACACCGGCTGGTTTGCCTTGCGGCATGCAGGGCAATGGCGAAGTAACCGACGGCGCGATGCAACAGGCGCCGCAATTAGCACGACATTCCATGTTTAGACCTTGTGATAAACCTCGCCACCCTGCTTGACGAATTCAACTGACTTCGCCTGCATGCCTTTGTTCAGCGCTTCCTGTTCAGATACGCCTTCCTTGGCGGCAAATTCGCGCACTTCCTGCGAGATCTTCATCGAGCAGAAATGCGGGCCGCACATCGAGCAGAAATGCGCGACTTTGGCTGATTCCTTGGGAAGCGTCTCGTCATGGAATTCACGCGCCGTGTCCGGGTCGAGACCGATATTGAACTGGTCTTCCCAGCGGAATTCGAAGCGTGCTTTGGACACTGCATTATCGCGAATCTGCGCACCGGGATGACCCTTGGCCAGGTCGGCGGCATGCGCGGCGATCTTGTAGGTGATCACACCTTCCTTGACGTCAGCCTTGTTGGGCAGGCCCAAGTGCTCCTTAGGTGTCACGTAGCACAACATGGCCGTGCCATACCAGCCGATGTTAGCGGCGCCGATGCCGGAAGTAATGTGGTCGTAGCCGGGTGCAATATCAGTGGTCAGCGGGCCGAGCGTATAGAACGGTGCTTCGTGGCACTGGTCCAGTTGTAGATCCATATTTTCTTTGATCATATGCAGCGGTACATGGCCGGGGCCTTCGATCATTACTTGTACATCATGCTTCCATGCGATTTGTGTCAGCTCACCTAGCGTCTTCAGCTCGGCCAGTTGTGCTTCGTCATTGGCGTCGTAGATCGAGCCTGGACGCAGCCCATCGCCCAGGCTGAAGCTCACGTCATAGGCTTTCATGATTTCACAAATTTCTCCAAAGTGCGTGTAGAGGAAAGACTCTTTGTGGTGAGCGAGGCACCATTTCGCCATGATGGAACCGCCGCGTGACACGATACCGGTCATGCGATTTGCAGTCATCGGCACATAGCGCAGCAACACACCGGCGTGTATCGTGAAGTAATCCACGCCCTGCTCGGCTTGTTCAATTAGCGTGTCGCGATAAATTTCCCAGGTCAGATCCTCGGCTTTGCCGTTTACTTTTTCCAGTGCCTGATAGATAGGAACGGTACCAATTGGCACAGGTGAATTGCGAATAATCCATTCGCGTGTTTCGTGAATGTGCTTTCCGGTTGAAAGATCCATCACGTTGTCTGCACCCCAGCGGATTGCCCAAGTCAGCTTTTCAACCTCTTCACCGATGCTGGAAGTGACCGCCGAGTTGCCGATATTGGCATTGATCTTCACCAGGAAGTTGCGGCCGATAATCATCGGTTCGACTTCAGGGTGGTTGATGTTGACGGGAATAATCGCACGGCCACGGGCGATTTCATCGCGTACAAATTCAGGAGTGATCTCGGCTGGAATGGCCGCGCCGAAAGACTGACCGGGATGCTGACGACCCATCAGTTCGGCGAGTTTCTTACCGGTAGGGCCGGAAGCTTTTACCGCTTCCAGATATTCCTTGCGCTTCATGTTTTCGCGAATCGCGATATATTCCATTTCCGGTGTAATAATACCTTTACGGGCATAGTGCATCTGCGTGACGTTTTTGCCTTTCATCGCGCGGCGTGGCATCCGGTGCAAGTTAAAACGCAGCTCGGTCAGCTCAGGATCATTCAGGCGCTCCACACCGTACTGCGAAGAGGGACCAGAAAGCGCTTCGGTATCATTACGCTCAAGGATCCATGGGGTGCGTACACTCTCCAGGCCGGAGCGAATATCGATATTGACTGCCGGATCGGTATACGGTCCGGAACAGTCATAGACGTAAATGGGAGGATTAGCTTCTGCACCCATACTGGCCGGTGTATCGGCTTGGGAAATTTCGCGCATTGGTACGCGGATGTCGGGTCGAGAACCTGTTACATATACCTTGCGAGAATTGGGTAAGGGTTGAACTGCTGCATTATCAACAAGCGCAGTTTGACTGAGGAATTTGGGGTTGGCATTCATGGTGTTGTGCTCCTAAAGCGAAAATTATGGTGATATTTAAAATAGGGGGAGCACTGACCGGACGCTTCCCTACGACGGCATTATCCGTACAGGTTCTAAGGGTGTTTCTCACTCCGGCCGGTAATTTGGCGAAGACCCCCGCAAGGCATATAACTTACTGGAAAGAAGGTCTGAAAGCAAGATCAATCATTGAGCGTGTAGGCGCAGCCCGTTCGACAGGCTCAGGACATGCTTGCTATACTGCGCACTTGCGAAATGAATGTGTCGCTAAAGGATTAAGGAAATGAATAACATGGAACAAGCGCGCTTCAATATGATCGAGCAGCAAATTCGGCCGTGGGATGTGCGGGATTCTCGCGTATTAAATTTGTTGTCCGTCGTAAAACGCGAACAGTTCGTGCCAGCAGGCCGCCAGCCTTTGGCATTTATGGATATGGAAATACCGCTGGGGCATGGCGCGTTTATGTGGCAACCCAAGCTTGAAGCCCGTGTGCTGCATGAATTGAATATACAACCCAGCGAACGAGTATTGGAAGTGGGCACAGGAAGCGGTTATCTGGCTGCATTGCTTTCGCACCTGGCTGCGCAAGTAACCAGCGTGGAGATTGTGCCGGAATTAAGCGTGTTAGCTGCAAAAACACTTGCTGCTCACAATTATGGGAATATCAAGTTGGAAGTGGGTGATGCTGCCAATAGCTGGGGTGCTGAAAAATATGATGTTATCGTCTTGACCGGCTCAGTTCCACTTTCTCCCAAGGCTTATTTTCAGCAATTGAATCCGGGTGGGCGTGTGTTTGCAATCGTGGGTGATGCACCAGCGATGCAGGCTCAGGTGTTTACGCGTTTGGCAAATGACGTTTTTGAGTGCAAAACATTATTTGAAACCAACGTGCTCCCCTTGCAAAATGCTACTCAGCCACAACGTTTCATATTCTAAATTGTGAATGGTCAACCGAATTGCCGGCGCATGCCTGGTTAATTCAATAGTGCTTGTCAGGTGTCTGAGTTAGATCAATGAGTTGTATGCTTGTAATACATGTGTATTCCGAGTAATATTAGCAATATCTAATATTGAGGTGGTATATGAAATCTACAAAATCACTATTCATGGCTCTGGCGGCATTGGGCTTCGCTATGCCAGCCGTAGCTGCCGATCTGCTGGAAACTTACCACGCCGCCCAAGGGCAGGATTCAGTATTCGCCGCTGCGCGCAGTTCACAACTGGCTGGTAAAGAAAAACTGACACAGGGACGCTCAACGTTATTGCCAAGCTTGAATATCACGGCCAACAGTACCTATAACAATAACGAAGTCCAATATAATCAGGCTGGTTTACCGTCGACGATATTTTCCGGAACCAGTCGTTATATCAATAACGGCGCCGCAATTACTCTTGTGCAGCCTTTGTACCGTCAGAACAACTGGATGGTGTACAGCGAATCTGAATTACAGGTGGCTCAATCGGATGCGCTATTTAAGAATGCGGAACAGGATTTAATTATCCGTTCGGCGCAGGCTTACTTTGATGTATTGGCTGCTCAAGACGCTGTGAGTCTGGCAGAAGCGCAAAAAATTGCTATTGCGGAACAGCTGGCGCAGGCCAAACGCAACTTTGAAGTGGGCAGTGCCACCATTACCGACACATTGGAAGCTCAGGCACGTTACGACTTAACCAACTCTCAAGCCATCGCCGCTCAAAGTACTCTTGAAATCAAGGAGCGCACCTATCAGCAGCTCACCAATGAGCTGCCCAAGAATTTGAAACCAGTTGGGATCTCGTTAGCTATGGAAGTGCCACAACCAGCAGATGTAGAAAAATGGGTTGCCGCAGCAGAGCTGGGGAACTTGCAATTAGCTGCTGCACAAGCTGCAACTGAGCTGGCTAATAAAGAAGTAACACGTAATCGTGGTGGCCATTACCCAACGCTTGATTTGGTAGGCAGTTATGGCAAGAATAAAATCACTCCTGTGGGTGATGGCACGTTAGGCAATGGCAATAACGCGCTCGATACTGATCAGACGACCTCATACGTGGGTGTGCAGCTCAATATTCCATTGTTCCAGGGCGGTTCCACCAATTCAAAATGGCGTGAAGCCGAAGCCAACCGTGACCGTGCCAATGCCGAATTGGAAAGTGCACGCCGTAATGTGGATTTGCAAACCAGGCAAGCCTACTCCGGCGTTGTGAACGGCATGAGCCAGGTGATGGCGCTGGAGCAAGCGCTAAAGTCTAGCGAGAAATTACTTGAAGCCAGCAAGCTTGGACAGGAAGTGGGCGTGCGCACCAACTTGGATGTGTTGAATGCGCAACAACAACTTTACTCAACGCGCAAGGATTTGGCGCTGGCTAAATATAATTATTTGATCAGCCGGTTGAAGCTTAAGTCAGCGACAGGTAGTTTGGCAGAGGATGAGTTGGTGGTGGTGAATAAATCATTAAATTGAATTCGGGTAGCAATCAGTCGTAAAAAAGCCAACCATATCGGTTGCTTTTTTTACGCTCAAATTATTTTCGAATCAATCAAACAATTCAGCTTCAGCAAAAAGATTGCTGTGAGCATCTTTACTGGAAAGTATCGGCTCCGACTGTAACCGCCAGTCTATCGCCAAGGTTGGATCATTCCAGCGTATGCAACGCTCATGTTCCGGGTACCAGTAATCCGTCGTTTTATAGAGAAGTTCAGCTGTATCCGAGAGGACAGCAATACCGTGAGCAAAGCCTTCGGGTATCCATAGCATCCGTTTATTGTCCGCAGATAATTCGACAGTTATATGTTGTCCGAATGTTGGTGAATTTCTGCGAATATCAACAGCTATATCAAGTAGCGTGCCTTGAACTGCCCGTACTAACTTTCCTTGAGGATGTTGGATTTGATAATGCAATCCTCGCAGTACATTTTTTACAGATCGAGAATGATTGTCTTGTACGAATTCAACCTCGCGACCAATAAGCTCGGCAAACTGGCGTTTGTTGTAACTTTCAAAAAAGAATCCACGATCATCGCCAAACACCTTTGGTTCGATAATCAATAAATCTTTGATAGCGGTTGAGATTGCTTTCATAAGTTTAAACTTTTTTCTTTGAGCACTTGCATCAGATACTCACCATAACCGCTCTTAATTAAGGGCGCGGCAAGTTTTTCCAATTGTGCAGCGTCGATAAAACCCTGGTGATAAGCGATTTCTTCAGGACAAGCGATTTTGAGGCCCTGGCGATGTTCGATGGTTTGGATAAATTGGCTGGCTTCGAGTAATGACGCATGGGTGCCGGTATCCAGCCATGCATAACCTCGCCCCATCATTTCTACAGATAATTTGTTTTGCTCAAGGTATGCTCGGTTGACGTCAGTAATTTCCAGCTCACCGCGTGCAGATGGTTTAAGATTTTTTGCGATATCCAATACTGAGTTATCATAAAAATATAAGCCGGTGACAGCGTAGTTTGACTTGGGTTTTAAGGGTTTCTCTTCAAGTGAAATGGCGTGGCCTTTTACGTCAAACTCTACTACACCGTAACGTTCTGGATCACGCACATGGTATGCAAACACGGTTGCACCTTCAGTACGCTTGGCGGCACTTTGCAATTGCCTCTGGAAGTCGTGTCCGTAAAAAACGTTGTCACCTAATACCAGTGCTGAAGGATATTTGCCGACAAAATCACGACCAATTATGAAAGCCTGAGCCAACCCATCCGGTGACGGTTGCACCGCATATTGCAGATTCAAGCCCCAGGCACTGCCATCGCCCAATAGTTGCTCGAAACGTGGGGTATCTTGCGGAGTAGAGATAATCAGGATATCGCGAATTCCTGCCAGCATCAGCGCCGACAGGGGATAATAAATCATCGGTTTGTCATATACAGGTAGGAGTTGTTTTGAAACTGCAAGTGTGACAGGGTGCAGGCGTGTGCCTGACCCGCCGGCTAAAATGATTCCTTTACGATTTGACATAGTTATTTTTCCAATATTTCTGTGAGCATACGATTTACGCCTAACTGCCAGTGTGGCAGTGATAAACCAAAAGCAGCCTGAAACTTGCTGGTATCAAGGCGCGAATTAAGGGGGCGTTTAGCAGGAGTAGTGTAGGCGCTGGTGAGAATAGGCAGAACATCTTCAGGTGTGATCCACATCGACTCTCCGGCTTTTTGAGCAATGTCGATTACATAACTGGCATAGCCATGCCATGAAGTTTCTCCACTGGCAACGACATGATACAAACCGGATAGTTCCGGTTTGAGCAGCGAGGTGCGAATTGCTTGGGCGGTAAGGTCAGCCAGTAACTCGGCACCAGTAGGCGCACCGATCTGGTCGTTGATGACACTCAGACTGTCGCGTTCTTTAGCCAGTCGCAGCATGGTTTTGGCGAAATTGCCGCCGCGCGCAGCGTACACCCAGCTGGTGCGGAAGATCAGGTGTTTACAGCCAGATTGTCGGATAAACTGCTCGCCTTCAAGTTTGGTTTTGCCATACACATTGAGAGGTTTAGTGTCATCGGTTTCTACCCAGGGTTTATCACCACTGCCATCAAACACATAGTCGGTGGAATAATGAATCAACCAAGCGCCGCTACGTTTTGCTTCTTGTGCCAGCATGGTCGGTGCGAGTGAATTAATGGTGCGCACAACTTCAGGTTCGCTCTCTGCCTTGTCTACTGCGGTATGCGCTGCAGCATTGACGATAATGTCGGGCGCGATGGCACGCACGGTCTGGATGAGACCCTGCATGTTGGTGAAGTCGCCGCAGAATTCTGTACTGTCAGAATCCAGCGCGATAACCTCACCCAATGGCGCAAGACTGCGTTGCAGCTCCCAGCCAACCTGTCCGTTTTTGCCAAGAAGAAGAATTTTCATCAGTTACGTTCCGCGTAATTTTTTTCAACCCACTGTTTATAACTGCCAGACAACACGTTATTTAACCAGCCCTGGTTATCCAGATACCACTGCACGGTTTTGCGGATACCGGTATCAAAAGTCTCAGCAGGTTTCCAGCCCAACTCGCGTTCGAGTTTGCGCGCATCGATGGCGTAGCGACGATCGTGGCCGGGGCGATCTGCAACGTAGGTAATTTGCTCTTTATAATGTTTTTTGTCCGGACGTGGGCGCAGTTCGTCAAGAAGTGCGCAAACAGTATTCACGATATCCAGATTGGCTTTTTCGTTCCAGCCACCGATGTTGTAAACCTCACCCAGTCTGCCGGCTTCCAGCACACGGCGGATCGCACTGCAGTGATCTTTTACATAGAGCCAGTCGCGTATTTGCTGCCCATCTCCATATACCGGCAAGAGCTTGCCGGCAAGTGCATTAACGATCATCAGCGGGATGAGTTTTTCCGGGAAGTGATACGGGCCGTAATTATTTGAACAATTGGTGGTAAGCACCGGCAAGCCATAGGTATGGTGATAGGAGCGTACCAGGTGATCGCTGGCGGCCTTGCTGGCTGAGTAGGGGCTATTGGGTTCGTAGCGATGCAATTCGGTGAAGGCAGGCTCATTCTTGGTGAGTGAACCATATACTTCGTCAGTGGAGACATGGAGAAAGCGAAACTCAGTTTTCTTTGTGCCAGTCAAGCCAGACCAGTAAGTGCGGGCAGCTTCAAGCAAGCGAAAGGTGCCGACAATATTGGTTTGGATAAAGTCTTCCGGGCTGTGGATGGAGCGGTCGACGTGAGATTCAGCGGCGAAATTGACGATTGCTCGGGGCTGATGTTCTGACAGTAAGCGCTCTACGAGTGCGCTGTCACCGATATCGCCTTGAACAAAATGGTGTAGCTTATTGTCTTTCAGGCTGGCCAGATTTTCCAGGTTGCCCGCGTAGGTGAGCTTATCGAGATTGATGACGCCTTCGTTATTGGTATCAATCCAGTCCAGTACGAAATTTGCTCCAATGAAGCCCGCGCCGCCGGTTACTAAAATCATCTATTGCCCTTATTATTTAAGTTCCCCAGTGATGACGGGAAAAACAGCAATGAATTAAACGCGTATTATACTTTAAACTCGCAGTTACGTTGAGGCGACTTAAGTACATGCCATAGCATGGCTAATTTGTGCAAGGGCTTGTTCCGTTGCACCGCGATTTGAATTGACAAATGCTAAACCTGCATCACCCATTTGCCTCAGCTTATCCGGCTGCTGAAGAAGTTGTTGTAGTGTTTCTGCGAGGTTTTTCTTGTCTTGGACGCGTATGGCAGCACCTTGTTTAACTGCCGATATGCTGGCTTGTGTAAAATTAAAAGTATGAGGGCCGATCAAAACGGGTTTGCCTACGGCACAAGCTTCAATCAGGTTTTGTCCACCCAAAGGCAATAAGCTGCCACCGATAAAAGCAATATCACACGCCACGTAGTAGGCAAACATTTCGCCCATACTGTCACCGAGGACGACTTGGGCATCAGAG
>JANXWX010000245.1 GCA_025350915.1 Nitrosomonadales bacterium | reverse complement strand
CCGCGTTCGGCTACACGACCGATATCGTTGCGCCCCAAATCAATCAGCATCAGGTGTTCGGCCAACTCTTTCGGATCGGCCAGTAGTTCTTCTGCCAGATCGGCATCCTGTTCCGGTGTCTTGCCACGCGGACGTGTGCCGGCGATCGGGCGTACGGTAACGTTGTCGCCTTCCAGTCGCACCAGGATCTCCGGTGAGGCACCCACGACATGATGGTCGCCCATGTCGTAATAGAACATGTAGGGTGAAGGGTTGACGCTGCGTAAAGCTCGATACAGGGACAAAGGTGAGCCGGGGAAAGGTTGTGCCATGCGTTGCGACAATACAACTTGCATGATGTCGCCATCAAAGATATAGCGCTTGGCTTTTTCTACAGCAGCTTTAAAGGCTGCGTCACCAAATTCAGATTTTGCTTCGTAGGCTTTGAACGGTGGCGCTTCAGGAATTTTTACCGGTTGGCGCAACGCACGTTGCAAGGCGTCAAGCCGTTGTTTGGCATGTTTGTAAGCATCCTGTTGTGCAGGATCGGCATACACAATAAATGTCAGTTTGCCAGAGAGATTGTCGATGACGGCCAGTTGTTCGGTAAGCATCAACAAAATATCCGGCGTGCCTACTACATCTTTTTTCTGGGTATGTGCCAGTCGTGGTTCGATGTAGCGCACCGTGTCATAACCGAAGTAACCCGCCAGTCCGCCCGTGAAGCGCGGCAGACCAGTTAGCGGTGCGACCTTGAATTGCGACTGGTATTGCTGAATATAATCCAGCGGGTTATCCACGCTGTGTGTGGTTTCGCAGGAAGGCTGTATCAGGGTAATATTTTTACCATGTACGGTGATACGGGTGTCGGCAGGCAGGCCGATAAACGAATAACGCCCGAAGCGCTCGCCGCCCTGCACTGATTCCAGCAAGTAGGAATAGGGCTTATTTGCAAGCTTGAGATAGAGCGACAGCGGTGTGTCGAGATCGGCAAAGGTTTCGGCTACCAGTGGAATACGATTGTAGCCTTGCTGGGCCAATGCGTCGAATTCAGTTTGGGAAATCGGGGACAACATAAACAGCTCCTAAAAAGATAATGGAAAGTGCGTGAACAGAATCTGCTGCGGGCAGCATGTTCACCATCGCCAGGGTGTGTTTTTCAGGAGTTGTTGTGTCATATCAAATACGTTTGATCAGTGGCATGACGGCTGCCAGATCAGGGATGACAGCATCCACGTTTAGATTTTCGACTGGTTCACCATGATTGTAACCATAGGGCACGCAGATAATGGGGCAACCTGCAGCACGCGCAGCTTGTGCATCGCTGAGCGAGTCACCGATCAACAACAGCTGTTCAATCGGCACACCGAAAAATTTTGCCGAGTGGAGCAGCGGCATCGGGTGTGGCTTCTTCTCGGGCAGGGTGTCACCGGAGAGTACGATTTCAAAATAAGATGCCAAGCCTGCGCTCTTCAAAATAGGCGTGGTGTAGCGTTCAACCTTGTTGGTGATGCAACCTAATCTGAAGCCGGCGGCTTTCAACGCATCCAGACCCTTCATCACATTGTTAAACGGTTTGCTGCTACAGGACAATGCGGTGTAATGCTTCTCGTAAATTGGCAGCGCCTGATCAAACAAAGCGGCATCCGGCTCGGCATACATATCGCCTGTCAATGCGCGTTTGACCAGCCAGTGGATGCCGTTACCGATGTAGCTCTTGAGCAGGTCTTGCGACACGGGCGCACGGCCCATATCCTTCAGCATAAGGTTTGCTGCTTCAGCCAATTCAGGTGCGGTGTGCAACAGTGTGCCATCAAGGTCGATAACGATGGCGGAAATGTTCAGAGGAAATTGCACCTTACCCATTACTTGCCAACCTTAGCCAGTTCCGCTCGCATTTCGGCGATAACGGTGTTGTAGTGGTTTTTGTCCTTATCGTTCTTTTTGCCAAAGACAGCAGAGCCAGCAACAAAAGTATCCACGCCGGCTTCAGCCACTTCGCGAATATTAGCGGGACCTACACCACCATCGATTTCCAGGCGAATTTTAAGGCCGGATGCGTCGATCATTTTGCGTACCTGGCGTGCCTTGACCAGAGTGTGGGGAATAAATTTCTGCCCGCCAAAACCGGGGTTAACCGACATCAGTAACACCATGTCCAGCTTGGGCAACATGTATTCAAGTACATCCAATGGTGTGGCCGGATTGAACACCAGGCCAGCTTTGCAGCCGTTTTCCTTGATCAGGCCGATGGTGCGGTCGATATGCTCGGACGCTTCCGGGTGAAAGGTAATGTAGGTGGCGCCGGCTTTGGCGAAATCGGGGATGATGCGGTCAACAGGTTTTACCATCAGATGCACGTCGATAGGTGCTGTCACGCCATGTTTGCGCAAGGCTTCGCACACCAGTGGACCTATCGTCAGGTTGGGCACGTAGTGATTGTCCATTACGTCGAAGTGCACAATATCCGCACCAGAGGCTAAGACGTTGTCGACTTCCTCGCCAAGTCTGGCAAAGTTTGCAGAGAGAATGCTGGGGGCGATCTGGTACATGGCGAATCCTTATGAAAAGGTTAAAAGTAAAAGACATATTCTACCCGAAACTAGCCGTTTCGATATATTCAGGGCGGTTCAATGAGCCTATACATATTATGGTTGCGCTAATGGGTGTAAGTGATCTTGCTATAAAGTGAAAAATACGGTGAAATACAGGCATGGAAAATAATTCATCTCAAAAAATTCAAATTGTTGCGCAAGTTAAATATGTTCCTGAGCAATCAGACGAAGCGGATAACCGCTATGTATTCACTTATACCATTACTGTAACCAATAATGGAGAGAGCGCTGCCCAGCTGCTTGGCCGTCACTGGATTATTACCGATAGCAACAATCAGGTGCAGGAAGTACGCGGTCAGGGCGTGGTAGGTGAGCAGCCGCTGATTAAGCCGGGGCAAAGTTTTGGTTATACCAGTGGCACAGTCTTGTCTACGCCGGTTGGTACCATGACAGGCAGCTATCAAATGGTAAACGAAGATGGCACCAAGTTTGATGCGACGATCCCCCAATTTGTGTTGAGCGTGCCGCGCGTCCTGCATTAAAGCAGTTTCTGATATGTCTCTCCAAACCAGTTATCGCTTTATCGCGCCGGTCTACGACACGTTTATGGCCCGTGCCACGGCCTCTGCACGCGCACGCAGCCTGGCGCGCTTGCCGCAACAAGGCGAGGCAAGCGTATTGTTAAGTGGTGTCGGCACTGGTTTGGATTTTCCCTATTTAAACTCACGGCATCAATACACAGCGCTGGATTTAACCGCGGCGATGCTGCAACGTTCGCGGCACAAAGCGCAGCATTTGCAGATGACGTGGGCGAGGGGCGATAGCATGTCACTACCCTTTGCCAATGAAAATTTTGACTATGTTGTTCTGCACCTCATCGTGGCGGTCGTACCATCCTCTGAACGTTGTCTGGCAGAAGCGGCTCGGGTACTCAAACCGGGTGGCCGGATATTGATCTTTGATAAATTTTTGCATAGCGGTGAACGTGCATGGTTGCGCCGCGGCCTCACCCCAGTCTTTGCGAAACTGGCTACACGCATGGATGTCGTGTTTGAAGAGGTATTGAGCACGACTAAAAATTTAAGTGTGGTATCGGATGTACCCGTCCTGGCAGGCGGCTGGTTCCGTTTAATTGAGTTACAAAAGAAAGAGGCGTAATGAAGATGCGAGTAATCGGCTGGTTTGGATTGTTAGGATTGTTAGGATTAAGTTTATTTCTGGCAGCGTGTAAAACGACGCCGTTAAACAAAACACCCAAACAGGCTAGCACGCCTCCAGCAGTCGTTGCCGCACCACCTGTGACGCCTTCTCTCGTACCGACACCCATTTTTACGCCGAGTACCTGGGAAAATTTACCTGAATGGACCACGCTTGATCTCACGCCTTCATGGGCTGCATTAATGCAAAGCTGTCGGGTACTCAAAGCAAAGCCTCAGTGGCAATCCGTGTGTTCGGGTGCCGATCTGGTTGATAAAAACGACAGTGCCGCACAACGTACATTCTATGAAGACAAGCTGACGCCTTATCAGGTTTTAAATACAGACGGAAGCGAACAGGGTGTGATCACCGGCTATTACGAACCCTTGCTGAAGGGCAGCCGCTTCAAGAGCGAGCGATTCCGTTATCCGCTCTATGCTGCGCCAGTTGACATGCTGGAGATCGATCTGGGTGATGCTTATCCGCAATTGAAGGGGCAGCGATTGCGCGGACGTTTGGCCGGTAAAAAAGTAGTGCCCTATTACAAGCGTGCCGAAATCGATGCGGGGACCGACAGCCTTAAAGGACGTGAATTATTCTGGGTGGAAAATGCAGTCGAGCTTTTCTTCCTGCAAATTCAGGGGTCAGGCCGCATCGAGCTGGTGGACGGGCGGCAAATCAAAGTGGGCTATGCCGAACAGAATGGTCATCCCTACGTCTCGATAGGTAAAAAATTAATTGAAATGGGCGAGATGAAACTTGAAGATGCCTCCATGCAAGGTATCAAGGCCTGGGGTGAAAAGAATCCGACGAAACTAACGGCGCTGCTGGAGCTGAACCCCAGTTATGTTTTCTTCCGTGAACTGCCCGAACATCTGAATGCGCCTTTGGGTGCGCTGGGTGTACCGCTTACCAACGAATATAGCATTGCGGTCGATCCTAAAACCATACCGCTTGGCTCACCCGTCTTCCTCGCAACGACGCAACCCAATACCAGCATACCGCTTAATCGTTTGATGCTGGCGCAAGATACGGGCGGTGCGATTCGGGGGCCGGTACGTGCCGATTTTTTCTGGGGCTTTGGTGAAAAGGCCGCCTCGCAGGCGGGACGCATGAAACAAAAGGGTCGTATGTGGGTGTTATTCCCCAAAGGGGTTGAGCCGGT
>JANXWX010000242.1 GCA_025350915.1 Nitrosomonadales bacterium | reverse complement strand
CCACAGGAGGATGATTTAATGACTTATAACTTGCCTTTAGCTTTACCTTCCGTTTCAGTCGGAAGCTTGGAAAATTACATCTCTTCGGTAAAAGGTTTTCCGATGCTGTCGCATGAGGAGGAGTTGGATTTAGCGACCCGCTTCCAGCGTGATAATGATCTCGATGCAGCACGTAAACTCGTGATGTCACACTTGCGCGTGGTTGTCAGTGTTGCGCGCGGTTATGTCGGTTATGGCTTGCCCCAGGCTGATTTGATCCAGGAAGGCAATGTCGGGCTGATGAAAGCGGTTAAGCGCTACGACCCGAGCCGTGGCGTGCGTTTAGTGTCTTTTGCACTGCACTGGATACGCGCTGAAATGCATGAGTACATTTTGCGTAACTGGCGTCTGGTCAAAATCGCCACCACCAAAGCCCAGCGCAAACTGTTTTTTAATTTGCGCAGTATGAAACAGGGGCTGGGTACGTTAAAGCCTCAGGAAATCAAGCGGATTGCGCTTGAGTTAAATGTGAGCGAAAGCGATGTGACGGAAATGGAATCCCGTTTTAACGGGAGAGAGATGCCACTGGAAGCTGATGTAGATGATGAAGAAGATAAATTTTCTCCTATCGCTTACCTCGCTACCGATACCGAAAATGAGCCTTCCAATACGCTGGAGAAAATGGAACGTGAGCAGCTGGAAACATCCGGGTTGAGCAACGCGTTGGCGAGTCTGGACGACCGCAGCCGCCGCATTATTGAGGCGCGCTGGTTACAGGAAAATGAGGACACGGCTACTCTGCATGATTTGGCAGCAGAATTTGATGTGTCGGCTGAACGTATTCGTCAAATTGAGAAGAAGGCGCTGAGCAAGATGCAGACTAGTTTACTGGCGCAAAGTTAATGTAAATTTACCCTGTAGTATTCAGTATAAAAAAAGCCGCAGTATTTAACTGCGGCTTTTTTTATTTTACAACCCGCAAATGGGGCTTATTTGGGGGCGGGGTTACTTCTGGCGGCTCTTCATCGCCTGTCATCTCTTGACCGGAGGAGGAGGATTCTTGCCCCTGGAAGGCTAAACCCTGCCCAGTTTCCTTTGCAAAGATACCGATAACTGCAGCAACGGGTACGACAATTTTATGCGCAACACCGCCAAAACGCCCGCCGCAACTAATTTCTTCATTCTCCATCTGCAAGTGCTGTACCGCATCCATGCTGATGTTGAGAACAATTTCGCCATTCTTGACGAATGCCATCGGTACTCGCGTATTCGCGTCCACCCGTACCGACAAATAAGGTGTATAGCCATTGTCGGTACACCAGTCATAAATCGCGCGGATTAAGTAGGGTTTGGTGGAAGTTCCGTTCACTTACGCATCGCTTTTTCGGACGGCGTCATCGCTTCGATGTAGGCCGGACGAGAAAATAGACGCTCCGCATATTTCATCAGCGGTGCCGCATCTTTATCCAGCTGAATACCGTAGTGATCCAGACGCCACAACAGGGGCGCAATGGCTACATCAAGCATGGAGAATTCGTCGCCAAGCATGAATTTTTGTTTCAAAAAGATAGGCGCGATTTGCGTCAAATTTGCGCGTACAGCCTGGCGCGCCTTCTCAACGGTCTTCGCCACGCCGCTTTCAAGGGCGGGTATATGGCAGAACAATTCTTCCTCGAAGCGATAAAGGAATAATCGTGCACGCGCACGCATCACAGGGTCAGCCGGCATAAGTTGTGGATGCGGGAAGCGTTCATCAATATACTCATTGATAATGTTAGCTTCATGCAGGATCAAATCCCGCTCAACCAGCACTGGCACCTTGTTATAGGGGTTCATCACTGCCAAATCTTCGGGTTTATTGAACACATCCACATCAATAACCTGAAAATCCATGCCTTTTTCATACAATACAAAACGACAGCGCTGACTGAAAGGATCTGTCGTGCCTGAATACAATGTCATCATTACGCGGTTCATCCCTATGTTCTATTAAACGCGCGGCATGATACCACGTAGCGACCTATTAGTCCCTGTAAAATCAAGCTAAACCCCTTAGCACTGCCTAAGTTTAAAAATAAATTCCATTATATTCATATGGATACATACATCGATTTCATTACTCGATTAAACTGGGTTATCCATATCAAAAAATCGCTGTTCTATTTTGAATTGCTGCGCCAGATGCTCTCCCAAAGCCTTAACACCGTAACGTTCAGTGGCATGATGGCCAGCAGATATAAACGCGACACTGGTTTCTTCAGCCACATGCACATTCTGTTCGGAAACTTCCCCGGTCACAAAGGCATCAACGCCCAACGCGACAGCCTGTTCAAAATAACCCTGTGCTGCACCGCTACACCAGGCAATTTTACGCAGCATGCGCTCACCCTCGCCGACAACCAAAGGGATCCGCTGCAGCTTCTGTTTTATGTGCTCCGCAAAGTTATTCAAGGTTTGCGGCTGCAACAACTCACCAATCCAGGCAATATCCTGCTCACCAAAGCGGCCGCTTTCTCGCAACCCCAAACGTTTAGCCAACTGGGCATTGTTTCCCAACTCAGGGTGTGCATCCAGGGGCAGGTGATACGCCAGCAAACTCATGTCGTTCTGCAGCAAGTGCGCGATGCGTCGCTTTTTTATACCTGTCACGGTGGCATCCTCATTTTTCCAGAAATAGCCATGATGTACGATGATGGCATCGGCTTTCCATGCCGTTGCAGCATCAAGCAGGCGCTGCGACGCTGTTACGCCCGTGGCGACACGCAAGATTTCAGCGCGACCTTCAATTTGTATACCATTCGGGCAGTAATCACGAAAACGACTGACATCCAGCAATCTTCCGATATAATCACTTAATTCAGTTAATTGCATCTTCTTATCCCCCTTTTTAGTTAGTGATTGCATCATACCATGCGTAAATTCTGGCTCTTGTTTGCACAAGCGACAACCATCGGACTGGCGATATTATTCATTGTTAATACGCTCAAACCCGGATTGATGCACAGCGGCGTTGTTACCCTGTACGAAAATATGCCGGGCAGCAGCGGCAATATGTCCACGGCAAGTTTCAGTGCTGCTGCACAAAAAGTCATGCCTGCCGTGGTCAATGTATTCACCACCAGTGAAGTCAAGAATCCAACCAATCCATTTATGGACGACCCCAGGTTTCGCTTTTTCTTTGGCGACCAACTGGAAGATAACGCACCACAGCAGGCATCCAGCCTGGGTTCCGGTGTCCTCGTCAGCCATGATGGTTACATTCTGACCAATCATCATGTAGTGGAGGCGGCTGATCAGATTGAAGTAGCCTTGGCTGATGGTCGCAAAGTTAAGGCACACATCATAGGCTCAGATCCTGAAACCGATTTAGCCGTCATCAAGATTGATTTGGGCAATAACCTCCCTGCCATTACCTTTGGCCAACCGGACCAGGCCCAGGTTGGTGACATTGTGCTCGCCGTCGGCAACCCGTTTGCTGTCGGTCAAACTGTCACTATGGGCATTGTCAGCGCGGTAAAACGTAATCATCTCGGCCTGAATGCCTTTGAAAACTTTATCCAAACGGATGCGGCGATCAACCCGGGTAACTCGGGTGGTGCACTGGTGGACGTCAATGGCAATCTGATCGGTATCAATAGCGCAATATACTCACCCAATGGCGGCTCACTCGGAATAGGCTTTGCCGTACCGGTAAGTATCGCAAAAAAAATCATGGAACAGATTATCCTGACTGGTTCTGTTACTCGTGGCTGGATAGGTGTGGCGGTACAGGAGATCACACCGGAACTGGCTGAATCCTTCAAGCTCGGCAAAATTCAGGGTGTGCTCATTTCTGAAGTGGTGCGTGGCGGTCCTGCTGATCATGCAAAGGTCAAGGCGGGTGATATTCTTCTATCTGTAGACGGGAAGCCGTTAATCGATTCAACCTCCATGCTGGAAACGGTTGCGGCATTGCAACCCGGCAAGTCGGTCACGCTAAAGTTATTGCGCAACCAGCGCGAAATTGCGGTGCAGGTCAAAATAGGTCGCCGGCCTCACCCCAAGCCCCAGGAATAAACTACCAATCGATGATGCAACTGCTCACCTGCAAGGTGAGCATTGTTGAATTGTTTGCTAGTTGAATGAACTTCGATTTTCAGAAATCGTGGTTGACCGCGAGTTAAGTTAACTCTTCTCCACATTTGTCTCACTCGATTTGGGCAACTTTGTCATCCAAACCGCTATCCAGATACCTGCTTCGTATAATAACCAAAGCGGTATCGCCAGCATGAATTGAGAAACGACATCAGGAGGCGTTAAAATTGCACCCGCGATAAAAGCGCCAACGATGACATATCGTCGAACCAAACGCAGTTTCGCGACAGATACAAAACCCATTTTTACCATCGCGACCACAGCTACCGGCACCTGGAAAGTGACACCAAAAGCGAGGAACATGGACATGACAAAACCCAGGTATTTGTCGATATCAGTCATCACCGCCACACCGGCTGGGGCTGAAGCCGTAATGAAACCAAATACCATCGGAAACACCGCAAAGTAGGCAAATGCCATACCGCATATAAACAAAACCATACTGGATATCACTAAAGGCAAGATCCAGCGTTTTTCATGGACATATAAACCCGGTGCAACAAAACTCCACATCTGATGCAGTATGTAGGGCAGCGTGATCAGAAAAGCGGTCATCATCGCGACCTTTACAGGTACAAAGAAAGGTGTTGTCACATCGGTCGCGATCATTTGCCCGCCGTGCGGCAACTTGGCCAATAGCGGTTGTGCAAGCAAGGCATAGAGGTCTGCAGCCCAAGGAAAAAGGCAGACGAACACCAAAAGCAATGACAATACTGAATTCAGCAGGCGTTTACGCAGCTCGATCAGATGCGCAATAATATTTTGTGTTGTACTCATCAGGTATTGGCAGGCTTGTTTTGCTCTGGCGCAGGAGGCATCACTGCATGATGCTCTTCAATGATTTCATGTCGGGGTTTATTTTCCAGGGATTTGTTTTCTTGGGACATATTATCCTTTGCTACATTGCTATCCGCCGCATGTAGCTTTGGATTTTCACTTTTCAGCAATTCTTCCTTGGATAACACTTTGGCAGCCAATTCACTTGGCGGTATAGACTGGCCCAGTTCATATTTTGATGCAGTCACCTCTGCTTCAATCTCACTGAGCTGTTTCTCAACATCATGCGAGGCTTGCGTGATGGAGTTCTGGATATTGCCAACTTCTTGCTGGGCTTGCTGTTGTAACTTGCGTAGCTCATCTAGCGCAAGATCCCTCGACATATCCGCCTTGACGGTGCTGACGTAGCGTTGCGCACGGCCCCACAGATGGCCTATGGTACGGGCCACCTTGGGCAGGTGCTCGGGGCCAATGACAATCAGCGCAACAACGCCAATGACCACCAACTCGGGAAATTCAATTCCAAACATAAATTAATTGTCGGTATTAAGCTTTGGAATTGGTTTTTTCTTTGACTTCGCCCTCGATGGTTTTGCCATCGTCTTTGACTTGCTTGTGCGGCTCTTCGCCTGCTTTCTGCTCGTCGGTCTTCATACCTTCTTTGAAGCCTTTAACTGCATTGCCCAGATCCTTGCCTACATTGCCCAATTTTTTGGTACCAAAGATCAGCACGACCACTACCAATACGATCAACCAATGCCAAATGCTAAATGAACCCATTTTCTTCTCCTTAAATTAAATTGTTACCCTATTGCGTCTTATATGTGGGATATTTTTCCACCACCGAGTATGTGCAAATGCAAATGAAATACCACTTGCCCGCCATCACGGCCCGTATGAATGGCGGTTTTAAAACCTGTGTCCAAACCGTGTTGTTTTGCCAGTTTGGGAACGATTAATAACAGCTTCCCCAACAACTCGGTATGTCTTGGGTCTGCCGAAGCCAATGAATCGATATGCAACTTGGGGATCAGCAACAGATGGACGGGTGCTGCCGGATTGATATCGTGAAAGGCATAGGCATCCTCATCTTCATACACCTTTTTACTGGGTATTTCACCTCTGACTATTTTACAGAAGATACAGTCGTCCATGCTTACTCTTTCCCTGAATTAATCTTTACCACGGCTCAATTTCTCTGCAATCCCCGACACGCCTTCGCGTCGTGCCAACTCCTGCAACACATCATCTGTACTCAATCCATGCTGCGCCAGCAATACCATGCAGTGAAACCATAAGTCTGCAGTTTCATACACTAAATTCGCCTTGTCACCACTCTTGGCTGCCAGCAGCACTTCGGTGGCTTCTTCACCCACTTTTTTGAGTATTGCGTCTTCACCTTTACTGAACAGTTTCGCAACATAGGAGGTATCGGCAGCTGCACCCTTGCGCGCTGCGATTGTTGCCGTTAAACGCTGCAAAATTGTTTCATTCATTGCCTGGTTATTTCTTTTTATAAATTTCTTCCGGATCTTTAAGCACTGCATCGGTTTCGACCCACCGCCCATGTTCAAGGCGTGAATAAAAACAACTCTCACGGCCCGTATGACACGCGATGCCGCCGTGTTGTTCAATTTGCAGCAAAATAACATCCTGATCACAGTCAAGACGTATTTCTTTAACATACTGCACATGGCCCGACTCTTCACCCTTGTGCCATAATTTTTTTCGGGAGCGCGACCAATACACGGCTTCGCCCAGATCAACCGTGCGCTTCAGCGCATCCCGGTCCATCCATGCCACCATCAATACGCGCCCTGTCTCTGCATCCTGCGCAATAGCCGGCACCAAACCATCGGCAGACCAGTTGATTTTGTTGAGCCAGTTATCGCTCACAACCTGACCTCTATGCCCTGTTCCGCCATATATTGCTTGGCCTGTTGCACGGTATATTCGCCATAGTGAAAAATGCTTGCGGCCAACACTGCATCAGCGCCGCCCTGTTTA
The DNA here is from genome assembly GCA_025350915.1 of Nitrosomonadales bacterium. Taxonomy (GTDB): domain Bacteria; phylum Pseudomonadota; class Gammaproteobacteria; order Burkholderiales; family Gallionellaceae; genus 39-52-133. The sequence continues at coordinate 25,772 of JANXWX010000242.1, read as the reverse complement.
ACACCGTCCACCAGATGCTGCAAATTACCTACACCGCCACTGGCTATCACCGGGATTTCCAGCGCATCGCTTACTGCACGTGTCAATGCCAGATCAAAACCGATCTTGCTGCCGTCTCTGTCCATACTGGTCAGCAGTATTTCACCCGCGCCCAGCGTCTGCATTTTTGTGGCCCACTCAATCGCATCCAGTCCCGTGGCTTTACGCCCACCGTGCGTAAATACTTCCCACTTCCCCGGCGCAACCTGCTTGGCATCAATCGCAACGACTATGCATTGCGAACCATAGCGCGCTGCCGCATCAGCCACCAGCTGAGGGTTCATCACCGCCGAGGTATTGATACTGACCTTGTCTGCACCCGCATTCAGCAGGTTGCGCACATCCTCTACCTGGCGCACTCCGCCACCAACTGTCAGCGGAATAAATACCTGTTCAGCGACCTGCTCGATGATGCGAAAAATAATGCCCCTGTCATCCGATGTTGCCGTGATATCAAGAAAGGTAAGCTCGTCCGCACCCTGCTCATCGTAACGCCGCGCGATTTCTATCGGATCGCCGGCATCGCGCAATTCAACAAAACTTACCCCCTTCACGACACGGCCAGCAGTAACATCAAGGCAGGGAATAATTCGTTTAGCTAACATATGCGTGACAGACAAGTGAAATTAAAAAACTATTGCAAGTAAAAAATTAACTCTTAACCAGCAAATTTTCACTTAGCTGATCGGCAAGTTTCTGCGCTTCGGCGAAATCCAGCGTGCCTTCGTAGATCGCGCGGCCGGTAATCGCTCCGGTTATACCTTCCTGTTGCACGGCGCACAAAGCCCTCACGTCATCCAGATTGGTAATGCCGCCACTGGCGATTACTGGCACGGTCAAGGGCTTGGCAAGCTCTACGGTGGCTGGAATATTTACGCCGCTCATCATTCCATCGCGTCCGATATCGGTATAAATAATAGCCTCAACGCCATAGCCTTCGAAACGCTTGGCCAGATCACACACATCATGTCCGGTTAATTTCGACCAGCCGTCCACGGCAACTTTTCCTGCCTTTGCATCCAGCCCCACCATGATATGGCCGGGGAAGGCATCGCACGCTTCATGCAGAAAACCGGGTACTTTCACCGCGGCGGTGCCGATGATGATATAGGTAACGCCGATATCCAGATAACGCTCTATCGTTTCCAGATCGCGTATACCGCCACCCAGTTGTACGGGTACATCCAGACCAACCGCTTCAATGATGCTGCGCACCGCGGCTTCATTCTTTGGTTTTCCGGCGAAAGCACCATTCAAATCGACCAGATGCAATCTGCGTGCACCCTGTTCGAGCCACTTTTTCGCCATCGCAGCCGGGTCATCGGAAAATACAGTCGCACCTTCCATCACACCCTGACGCAGGCGTACACAATGTCCATCTTTTAAATCTATCGCGGGAATAATTAGCATAGCAATATTTAAATATTAGAATGAATTAAACGAAAAGTTGATCTGGTTTCATACTGGATTCCAGCTTACAAAGTTTTTAAGCAACTGCAAACCTGCGGTATGGCTTTTTTCAGGGTGAAACTGTACAGCAAATAAATTATCCCGCGCCACAGCACACACAAATGCATCGGGATACTGACTTTCAGCCTGCACCAAGGCAGCATCCCCAGTTTGCACATAATAGCTGTGTACAAAATAAAAACGCTCGCCCTGGGCAATGTCCTGCCACATAGCATGGTCCCGATGTGTTATCTGGTTCCAGCCCATATGCGGCACTTTTAATCTGCCTCCCTGTGCATCATGCATTTCATGTTTAAAGCGTACCACTTCGCCCGGCAGTACACCCAAACAGGCTACATCACCTTCAGTGCTGTGCTCGAACAGCATTTGCAGGCCGATGCATATTCCCAGAAATGGTTTATTTTTTGCGGCATCCAGTACAACACTACGCAAGTTCATCCTGTCCAGTTCGCGCATGCAGTCCGGCATTGCACCCTGCCCGGGAAACACCACACGACCGGCCTGCTCCACCACTGAAGGCGTGCAAGTCACTTCTATGGATGCTTTCGGCGCCACACTGCGCAATGCGTTGTACACCGAACGCAAGTTCCCCATGCCGTAATCGACTACTGCAATATCAACCATGATAATTTCTTATAGACTACCTTTAGTGGAGGGCATCATGCCGGACATACGCGGGTCGAACTCAACCGCCATGCGTAATGCACGTCCAAACGCCTTAAAGATAGTTTCAGCCTGATGGTGCGCATTATTACCGGCAAGGCAATCAATATGCAGGGTGACCAGTGCGTGGTTAACAAATCCCTGAAAAAATTCATGGATCAGATCCACGTCAAATTCGCCTATCGTGGCCCGGGTAAAGTCTACATTGAACACCAGACCGGGGCGGCCGGAAATATCCAGCACAACGCGCGATAGCGCCTCATCCAGCGGCACATAGGCATGGCCGTAACGGCGCAAACCTTTCTTGTCGCCTATCGCCTGATAAAACGCCTGGCCCAGCGTGATACCGATATCCTCTACGGTGTGATGCGCATCAATATGCAAGTCGCCCTTTGCAACAATATCGATATCCATCAAACCATGGCGGGCAATCTGATCCATCATGTGATCAAGAAAGGGCACACCTGTATTAAACGTGGCCTTGCCATTGCCATCCAGATTTAATGAAACGCCTATTTGCGTTTCCAGGGTATTGCGGGTTACCTGCGCGTTACGCATGATCTTTTCCATAAAATTTAAGAAAACTGATGAATACTTTCTTGCAGCGCCTTTACAAACAACTCATTTTCTTCTGCTTTACCCACCGTAACGCGCAGGCAATCCGCCAGCGCCGGATGGCTGCCATCGAGCTTTTTAATCAACACTCCACGCTGCTTTAAACCATCAAACACTTTTGCAGCATGAGGGAGCCGGAACAATATAAAATTTGCCGCACTGGGGTAGGCATGTACATCCACCGTACCCACCAGACGTTCAAACAACCAGGTTCGATCAAGTTTGATCTGCTCGGCCTGTCGCAACAATACATCATGATGCTGCAACAGGATTTCAACAACCACTTGCGGCAACACCCCGACATTATAAGGCAAACGGAGCTTTTCCAACTGCTCCAGCCAAACCTTGCCACCAGCCAGATAACCCAGACGCAAACCCGCCATGCCCAATTTGGAATAAGTACGCATCACCAGCAGGTTTGCAAATCGTCCCAAATCCGGTAAAAAACTGTCGCTGGCAAAGGCATAATAAGCCTCATCCACGACCACCAAACCCTTGGCTGCCCTGATTATTTGCTCGACTGCGTCCCGGCCAAACAAATTACCTGTGGGATTGTTAGGGTACGCCAGAAAAATCAAAGCGGGCTGCTGTGACTTGATAGTATCCAGCATGGCCGGCAGATCAAGATCAAAATCTTCGGTCAAGGGAACGCCTATATAACGCATACCCGTGAATGTCGCGATCATTTTATACATGACGAAGGACGGCTCTACACTCATTAGCGCCGCACCAGGTTTGGCCAAAGCCATTGCCAATAACTGGATTATTTCGTCCGAGCCATTTCCCAGCAGCACATCCACATTTGCCGGCAACGCGTTTACCGACTTGATTTTTTCCTTTAGTCTCAGCGCGCCCGCATCGGGATAACGATTAATAGCTGCCTGCGTCACCGCCTTGGCTATCTCAGTACGTATAGGCTCAGGCAGTGCATAGGGATTTTCCATGGCATCCAGCTTGACCATACCGGGGCTGGGCTGCACATGGTAGGCATGCAGGGACAAAACTTCCTGACGAATGAGTTGTGCTGGTGATAGGGTGTCGCTACTGGAAGACATAACAAATTAACTCAAGCAAGAGCGCTTATTTTACCTGAATAGCGATTATGCGTTAACGCAATTAATCTACCGAAATGCAACAACAAAAGACCGCAATTGCTTCAAAGAAATTACAGCCTGAAAAAAATAACGCCCGCGAGCCAAGAATACAATTTCAAGTATCATCTAATCCGGTTGCGGCACAGGCATCGCTTATAGTACCCTTAGGGAAAAACAAGGGAAAACATGCCTTCAAAGAATCTCCGCGTGTTATTTGTTGAAGCGTTTGAACACGACTTGCAACAAACACTCGCCAAGCTCGCACAACATGAGTTTCTGGTCGAGTATCAACGCGTGCAGGATTCGGATTCAATGAAATCCGCACTCCTCGAACAGCAATGGGATGTTGTATTGTGCAGTTACAACCCGCCCGCATTTGGCGGCCTGGAGGCACTGAGCCTGCTACAGTCGCTCAATATAGACACCCCCTTTCTTTTCCTGTCCCATAACGTACGCGAAGAAAATATCATACGCGCGATTCAAGCCGGCGCGGGCGATTACATCTTCCAGGGTAACCTTAACCGGCTCGTACCCGCCATTGAACACTATCTGCACGAAGCAACGGTCCGCCGGGAACACCGGCAAACGCTGCTGGCACTGAAAGAAAATCAGGAACGCTTAGATACGCTGATTGCCAACTTGCCGGGAATGGCATATCAAATATTACAGGCAGATTCCGGCGATATTACTTTCCCCTTTGTCAGCGAAGGTAGTTTCAGCCTGCTGGGCTTACAGCCACAAGCCCTGGAAAGAGATTCGACACTGTTTATAAAGCTGTTGCATCCGCACGATGTGGAGCCCTACAAAAAGGCCATGCGCGCTTCATCACTCGATTTAGCACTGGTCTATTGGGAAGGGCGTATTAATGCCATGCCTGATGGGGCGTTAAAATGGATCAGTCTGCGCTGCAGCCCGCGAAAAACCGCCCAGGGCATACAGTGGGAAGGCATGATCTTCAATATCACCGAGAGAAAACTGGCAGAAATAGCAATTGTTCGCTCGCAGGATCAGCTGCGTGAACTCTCCGCGCATATCCAGGATGTACGTGAGGAAGAACGACTCTCGCTCGCTCGCGAAGTGCATGATGATATGGGCAGCATGCTGACGGCAATCAAAATGGACATCGCCTGGCTGGGCAATCATCTGATTAAAAATGAACCCGCAATGAGCGGGAAAATCCGCGAAATTGAAGACCTGGTGCAAAGATGCGCCGAAGCCGCCGGCAATATTTCGCGCAATCTTCGCCCTAGCGCACTGGATAACTTTGGAATTGTTGCCGCAATCGAAATAGAAGCCAAAGAATTTGAACGCCGTACCGGTGTTTCCTGCGTAATTGAAACAGTTGATGAAGGCATAGAAGCCTCGCCAAATATAACCATTACGCTGTTCAGGATATTTCAGGAAGCTTTAAACAACATAATTAAACACGCGCAGGCTAGCAAAGTTAACGTTTCAATCTATAATCGTCAAAATGGCGTTGAGCTGGCTGTCCGTGACAATGGTCGCGGACTCAGTGAGCCGGATCGCCTTAAACCCCGTTCCTTCGGCTTGCGCGGCATTAAAGAGCGTGTTGCACGATTTACAGGAGAGGTAGTCATTACAGGAAAACCAGGACAAGGAACCACAATAACCGTAAAACTGCCGCACACCACGGCAGACAATGATACCGAACAGGCCACCCAGCAAACCCTGTTTTAATGGAGATCATGACTTGATAAATGTACTGGTAGTGGATGATCATGCCATCATCCGCAAAGGCCTCAAGCAAATTCTGGATGACACCGATGATATGCGTGTCACAGGCGAAGCTGCCTGCGGCATGGATGCCATTCATATGTCCAATGCAGATCCCTATGATTTAATCCTGCTTGATATCAGCCTGCCAGACAAACACGGAGTTGAAGTACTCAAACAACTCAAACAAAACCACCCCCAGCTGGCTGTATTAATGCTCAGCATGCACGCCGAGGACCAATACGCTGTGCGCGCCATGAAAGCAGGCGCAGCTGGTTATCTCAACAAGCAAAGTGTGCCCTCGCAGCTGGTGGATGCCATTCGACAAGTGGCACAGGGCAAAAAATATATCAGCAACGAGCTCGCACAACAATTGGCTGCAGGCCTGAGCGAGGGCTTTCAGGAGTTGCTGCATCAAACCCTTTCCAATCGGGAATACCAGACACTTTGCCTGCTGGCCTCCGGCAAAAAACTCAGTGAAATGGCAGAGATCATGTCGCTCAGCGCCAAAACTGTCAGCGTTTATCGGGCACGTCTGCTCGATAAAATGAAATTGAAGAACAATGCTGAAGCGATTCAATATGCCATTAACAACCATCTGCTGGATTAATCATTCAGTATAAAAGCCTGGAATACGGCATTACCCCCGCAGCCAGCTGAATTAGTGCTGAAAATTGCCGTTAATCACAGCATGGTTTATCCGATGTTTTGTTGATAATGCGCCTCAACCCGTAAAGACAAACACGTTATGGCAACACTAAACAGCCCTTCTGAAATTGCCCGCGAAACGCTTAAAGCGCTTGCTGCCAGCAAACTTGCGCCTACACCGGACAACTATGCGCGTGCTTATCAGGAAATCAATGGCCTCCCACAAGCTCCGGCTGGCGCGCCTGCTGTTATTGAACAACTGGCCCAGCGCTTGATGCAAGGCTCACCCGCCAACAGCAAAAGTAACCAGGCACTCCAACAAGCACTCACCGACCAAAACTGGGCGCTATGCCAGGTTGAAATGCAAAAACTGATGCTCCTGGACAAAGATAAGCCTGCCACAGACGTACCCTGGTCAAGTTTGATCAAGGATTTACTGCGTCAGCTCGAAATACCCCATAAGGGAATAACGCTGACACGTAAAAAAGAAGGCGTGGAAACCGTATTGGCCCGATTCACTGCCGACTCTGCCGTGCTGCATGAAAAATTGACCGGCTTGATACGCTCCTGGTCCAGCGGCGGTACCACCACAAATGCGCCACTTGAGGTAATCGATACGATTGCGGAAGTTGCCAAAACGGTAAGCGGAACTGCATCAAATCCTGCCTCACTTGTCGCGACAGAATCTCATCAATTACTCTCCGAATTGCGTGAACTGCTGGCCAACACCCTCGAAAAAACCGTGCACTCCCATCCCGAGCTCGACAGTGAAATTCAAACCCTTGCGCGCCAGGTACGCGCGGCTGAAAATCACCAGCAGATAACTAATCTCGCCGATCAACTCAAGAAATTCTGGCTAAAAATGGAATTGCGTGGTGGTGACAAGGTCAGGATACAGGAAGGATTGTTGCGGCTGTTACGCTTGCTGGTTGAGAATGTAAGTGAACTGGTCGCCGACGATAAATGGACACACGGACAGATTGCCGCCTTCAGAGAGCTCATCGAGCAACCCCTGGATAAGCATGCCATTGCCGATGCCGAGCGAAATTTACGCAATGCGATAATCAAGCAAGGTACCCTGAAGCAAAGTTTAAGCGATGCCAAAAGCACCCTTAAAAGCCTGATGACAACCTTTATAGACAGGCTCGGCAATCTGACCGAAAGCACCGGTGACTACCACACTAAAATTGAAGGTTACAGTCTTAAAATCAGCGGCACCGACAATATCGCGGAATTAAGCACTATTCTTTCCGACATCATGCAGGACACACGTGTCATTCAGGCCAGTGCCCAACGTACACACGAAGAACTGCAGACCACGCGCAAGCAGGCCAACGAGGCGGAAGAGCGCGTCAAAAAACTTGAAAAAGAACTGGAAAGCGTCAGTGAACTGGTACGCGAAGATCAGCTTACCGGGGCGCTCAACCGGCGCGGCATGGAAGACATGCTGGAACGCGAGTTTAAACGCAGTGATCGGGCAAATGTGCTCATCAGTGTTGCGCTCCTTGATATCGACAATTTCAAACAACTCAACGACACCCTTGGCCATCAGGGGGGGGACGAAGCGCTGATACATCTGACCAAGGTAATCAAGGAAACCCTGCGTCCAACCGACTCGGTAGCACGATATGGCGGGGAAGAATTTTTGATTATTCTGCCCAACACCGGCATGCCGGAAGGCATGGAAATCGTTGAACGCCTGCAACGCGAACTGACCAAAAAATTCTTCATGCACAACAATGAGCGCAAACTCATCACCTTTAGTGCCGGTGTTGCATTACGCAATGAAAATGAAGACAAGGACGACTTGATCGGCCGTGCCGACAAAGCCATGTACCATGCAAAACAAACCGGTAAAAATCGCGTGGTTTCCGCAGCATGAAGCTGCAAAATCAATATGTTGCAACAAGTTCAGTATGAATGCTAAAGTTTTCTGTTAATGCTCCGATAACTGGAATAACGGCGGTTGATGTGCCTGTAATAAACGGGTGGCCGCAGTAAATGGCAATAGTGCCTAGTTACAATATCAAGTTAAAGGAGAATTATCATGGCAGCAGTCATCAACACAAACAACGTATCGCTCAATGCGCAACGTAACCTGGGCACATCACAGGCCGCATTGGCTACCTCGCTACAGCGCCTGTCTTCCGGTTTGCGCATTAACAGCGCCAAGGACGATGCTGCTGGCCTTGCGATTTCTGATCGTATGACTTCACAGGTTCGTGGTCTGGATCAAGCCCGCCGTAACGCAAATGACGGCGTGTCGCTCGCTCAAACAGCCGAAGGTGCACTTGCTACTGCCGGCGACATGTTGCAGCGTATACGTGAACTTTCTGTCCAGTCCGCCAACGCGACTAACTCGGTTACTGACCGGGCAGCGTTGCAGTCTGAAGCAAACCAGCTGACTTCTGAATTGGATCGTCTGGCGACAACAACACAGTTTAACGGTCAAAACCTGCTGGACGGTACTTTTGGCTCGGTCAACTTCCAAGTGGGTGCGAATGCAAACCAGACCATTACAGCCACTACAGGTAACTTCCGTACTGCCGCCTACGGTAACTATCGCATCGGCGCCAGTGTGGCCAACACCAGTGGCGGTTATGGTGATTTAACCAACGGTAGCGCAGTTAACGCGATCGGTTCAAGTGCTGCTGAAGCCAGCCGTATCCAGGGCGGCACTTTCACCATCAACGGTTCGGCCGGTACCGCATCGGTTGATGTCAAACAGGGTGATACCGCCAAAAACGTTGCTTCATTGATTAATGCCCGCTTCGGCACGACTAACGTCAAGGCGCAGGCAAGAACCGAGTTTGATCTGACTGATCTGGCTACCGGAACCGGCTTCATTCTGGATGTCAAATCCAACAACAATGCCACACCGGTCACCATTTCGTTTGCAACGGGCAATACGGCCAATGCTGACGGCCTGGCTGCTGCCATCAAGGCATTTAATGACGTGTCTTCAACCACAGGTGTCACAGCGCAGCTGAACAGGACAGGCTCAGGCATCACACTGACCAACGCCACTGGTGAAAATATCAGCTTGTCCAACCGCTCCCCTAACGGAACGCTTAGTGCAGGTGGTACACCGCTGGCAAGTGTTGAACAAGGACAAGAGCAAGGTTCGGGTGAAGGTCAAGCTCAAACTACGATGGGTGTGGTTGGAACCGGTCATCTGGTACTCGACTCAAGCAAATCGTTTGGTCTGTCCAATATCAGCAATACGACAGATTTCTTCAACAGTTCGGCAGTTTCCTCGCAATTGCAAAGTGTTGGCCAGGTTGATCTCTCCAGTGTCGATGGCGCCAGCCGCGCCATCGCCCAAGTTGATTCCGCTTTGGGTGCGATCAGTGACCAGCGTTCTTCGTTTGGTGCGTTACAAGCCCGATTCAGCAGCGTGATTAACACCCTGCAGGTTTCCGGTGAGAACGTGACAGCTGCGCGTAGCCGTATTATGGATACCGACTTTGCGGTAGAAACGGCCAACCTGACTCGTGGCCAGATCTTGCAACAGGCTGGTACTGCGATGTTGGCACAGGCTAACCAGGTTCCTAATGGTGTGCTGGCTCTGTTGAGATAACAACGGCTGTCGGGCTAAGGCTTGCCTTAACCCGACAAATACTGATTGAATTTTAGTTAAAGGAGTTTTAACCTGAGGGAACCTCAAAAAACACTCAAATAATGCGAATCGATTTTATTTGAGTTTTTTTTGAGGTTCCTTGAGCTGCAAATCAACAGGTTAAAGGGTAGTTGTTGCAAAGGAGATTACGTCATGTCTACACATAATATTAATAGCGCAGTTTCTGCCAGGGTTCTCCCCGGTGAAAGTGCGCCCGTTGCTGTCGCGACGCATAAGAAAACTGCACCTGCAGATCAGCCGGCTGGCGGCACCAAGGCTGCACCCTCGCCAGACCAATTGAAAAGCATGGTGGAAACAGCGAACAAGGCCATGGATAAAGCGAATTCAAACCTGGAGTTTACTGTTGACAATGCCACCAACAAAACGATTATCAAGGTTACGGAGGCTCAGTCTGGAAAAGTCATTATGCAATTTCCATCTGAAGAGATGTTGTCCATTACCCGCGCAATCGATCATGCTCAACGTCCTCAACAAGGGATATTGCTCAAAGATAAGGCTTAAAGGAAAAACGCCATGGCTATCGAAGGCGCGAAACTTGATGTGAATGGCATTGTCGGCCAGCTCATGTCAATTGAGCAGCGTCCGATAGCCGCGCTTAACAAAAAAGAAGGCAATTATCAGGCAAAAATCTCAGCTTATGGCAACATATCCGGAGCCTTATCCAGCTTTCAGAACTCTGTACAGGAGCTCACCAATCTTGAAAAACTGAAAACACTCAAGACCACCTCTTCTGATCCCACAATATTCACCGCATCGTCATCCGGCAAGGCTGCGAAAGGCTCGCATACGCTTTCGGTTAACTCGCTGGCACAGGCGCAAAAGCTGGCGGTTGCCGGTCAGGCAAGTGACAATAACAACATTGGTACAGGCACACCCACCAAGCTGACGTTTGATTTTGGCAGTATTGCCGGCGGCAATCTGAATGAGGCCAGCGGCAAGTACACAGACACAACCTTTACCACCAGCGGGCAGGGTGTTAAAACCGTCACCATCGATTCAAGCAACAATTCCTTGCAGGGCATTCGTGATGCAATCAACTCCGCGAAAATGGGTGTTACGGCAACGATTATCAATGACGGCAGCGACAAACCTGCAATCCTGACGCTCAGTTCTAACAATACCGGCGTCAACAACAGCATAAAAATATCTGTTGCGGGCGATCCGGATTTAACCGCACTGTTAGCCCACGACCCTGCGGGCGTACAAAACCTGACACAAAGTGTGACCGCACAGAATGCCAGCTTTACTGTCGATGGCGTGAATATCAACAAGAGCAGCAACACCGTCAGCGATGTGATACCGGACGTTACCCTTAACCTGCTGGATACAACTGACACTCCCGTATCACTAGCCATCACCAGTGATAACGGTTCACTCACGACGCTGGTGCAAAATTTTGCCAAGGGTTATAACGATCTGAACAAAACCGTACAGGATCTCTCATCCTATAACGCGACGACCAAACAGGGCGCCATATTGCAAGGGGATTCCACCGTACGATTGCTGCAGTCACAAATGCGTGAAGTTCTAAACACCCCCATTAAAGACACAGGCGGTGCCTATACCAACCTGGCTCAAATCGGCGTAACGATACAAAAAGACGGCACCATGGCTGTTGATACTGCCAAACTGAATACAGCGATTGAAAAAAATCCAACCGATGTCGCCAGTCTGTTTGCCACCCTGGGCCGACCCTCCGACCCCCTGCTGACATTTAGCACAGCGGGCAGCAATACAAAAGCCGGTAGCTATCCGGTCAGGATTACCCAGGTGGCGACACAGGGAAGTTTTGCCGGCTGTGAAGATTACGATTCATTGATCATCAAGCGTGGTAAAAATGATGAGCTGGATGTTACGATAGACGGAGTGAACGCGGCGATAACCTTGTCCGAAGGTGAATACACTGTTGCAGGACTTGCCGCGGAAGTTCAATCCAAAATTAATGGCGACAATACCCTGGCCAAAGCCGGTGTTTCAGTATCTGTCAGTCACGATCAATTTGGTTACATCATCACTTCCAATTCTTTTGGTTCAAAATCCAGCGTAGATATCAGCGGTGAAGGGCTGCGCAATATATTTGGCGAAGCGCCGGTGGTAACCCAGGGCACAGATGTTGCCGGTACCATCAATGGCGCCGCAGCCAGCGGCAGCGGCAAGACCCTGACCTCCACTGAAGGTGCAGCACTGGGCCTGAAAGTGACCGTCGGCGGTGGCAATGCCGGCGAGCGCGGCAAGGTTAATTATTCGCAAGGCTACGCGCAAAATCTCAACACATTACTCACCGCGATGCTGGCAAAGGATGGCCCGCTGCAAAGCAGGCAGAACGGTATCAACACCAGCATCAAGGATATCACCAGCCACCGTGAAACCCTGCAACAACGCCTTCCCTTGCAGGAAGCGCGCTACAGAAAACAATACTCAACACTGGAAACTACGCTGAGCAATATGAGCAAAACCAGTAGTTATCTTTCCCAGCAACTTAGCAGCCTGCCCAGACCATACTGATCGGAGACCATCATGAACACAGCCAATGCACTTAACACATATAAAAATGTAGGTATCGAATCCGGTGTTGCAGCAGCCGACCCGCACAAGCTGATCCTCATGTTGTATCAGGGTGCGATGTTAGCCATCGCTTCGGGGAAAAACCAAATGTTGCGCAAGCAGATTGCGGCCAAAGGCGCCTCCATTTCCAAAGCGATCAAGATTATCGACGAAGGCTTGAAAGCCTGCCTGGACGTTAAGGCCGGCGGAGAAATAGGACAAAATCTTTTTGATCTTTATGACTATATGAACCAACGCCTGCTCATTGCCAATTTGAAAAATGATGCCGCGATACTAGACGAAGTGAGTGGTTTGTTGCGCGAGCTCAAAGATGCATGGGAAAGTATAAACCCAACCGCGCTGCACTCACAGTCTGAAACAGTGATGCAGGCAGTGCAGGCAAACAACAACAAAGCGAAAATACCTGCCGAACCAAAGTCCACGATCGGCAAGCAGGCCGTATCATTATATGGAAGAATGTAAAACATGAACCCTGTCATCAATAGTTATCAGCAACTGTCAAACCTGACCGCTCAAATGCGTGTTGCAGCGACACAGGGCGAATGGGATCTGCTGGCCGAACTGGAACAGCAATGCAGTTTTTATGTGGAACGAATGAAGGCTCAGGATCTCACTCCAATCGATGAAGATGTACGACTGCAAAAAGTGGCGTTGATCCATAAAATTCTTGCTGACGATGCGGCCATTCGCGACCAGACCTTGCCGTGGATGGCGCAATTGCAGCAAAAAATAAAAGGTGCGCGCAGCGAACAGCGCGTCTTGCAGGCCTATACAGCGAAGTATTGATCAAGCCAGCGCACTCCAAGTACGCCCCAAGATAGTCTGCACAGTACAGTTCAGAAAACGTTCTGTCCGGAACCATTTGAATGGAGTACATTTATTCAAAATTAAAGTTAACTAATCCAGGCGAACACTCGATTCATGATACCCACAGATGTCCTGAACTCACTTAAAGCCCTCGCGCTGACTCAAAAGCCGCTGATCACCGCAGCTTCTGCTATCAGCGCTGCGAATGCGTTTGAGCCGGGGCAAAAATTTCAGGCCACGGTACAGGCACAGGTTGCACCCGGCATCTTCAAGGTTCAGGTGGGCGAACAGCTACTGCAATTGCAACTACCCGGCAATATACGCAGTGGTGACACCATTAACCTGCAGGTTGTATCACTGCTGCCACGGTTGACCTTCAACATGGTGGCCTCTGCAAACCCTCTTTCAACTGCCGATCAACTGAGCGCAACAGCCCGGCTGCTTTCATCGCTGACACAACAACCGCTGCAAAGATCTTTTGTACCAACCATCAGCAACATGCCGCTTTGGACGGGTACAACCAGCTTTCCCGATACAGCAGAACTGGCAGGAAAACTGCACCAGGCACTCAGCCAGAGCGGGTTGTTTTATGAGTCACATCAGGCGCAATGGCTGGCGGGATCACGCAATACCGCACAGTTAATGCTAGAACCGCAAAACCAACCGGCTGACAAAGTAAAAAACGCATTTGGCATGGATGCAAATTCAGCGCGTACAAATGCAGAGTCCGCACTCAACCCGGGGCAGCCAAAAATATCGATCCCCGGTGTGCCCGATCACTTGCACCCTCTGATACAACAACAATTAAATGCGCTGGAAACCAGACAGGTCCAATGGCAGGGTCAGGTCTGGCAAGAACAGCGAATGGACTGGGAAATTCACGAAGAGACAGCGCGCGCGCCCAGTGGTGAAGAGGCTCGGCAATGGGTGACCCAAATTCACCTTAGCCTGCCCAGGATGGGAGACGTGACGGCCACATTACGCTTCAGCCAAAACGGATTAACACTGACACTCGATGCCGAGCAGGACGCAACCCGCGTGAAATTAGGCAGCGCCAGCTCAACGCTGGTTGCCGCTTTGTCAGATCGTGGCATCCACACCACCAGTGCTTTGGTCACACAGCATGACAAACCCTGACAAGCGTAAAGAGGCTATCGCCCTCGCCTACCAAACGGGAGACACCGCACCCAGAATTGTCGCCAAAGGCCGCGGCTTAATCGCCCAGGCTATTATCGAACGTGCCAAAGAACATGGGGTTTATGTGCATGAGTCTGAAGACCTGGTGGGCATACTGATGCAGGTAGAGCTGGATGAAAACATACCTCCCCAGCTCTATCAGGCCGTGGCAGAACTGCTGGCCTGGCTATATCGCCTGGAAAAGGAAGAAACATCACCCAGTTAAAACTGACTACCTCATCGCTAACTGATTAATCCTAACAACAGCAGATGCAAGCCACAGGGTTCACAGAAAATGACAGGGTTACTCAGCCCTTCGTGTATGCACCCAAATAGTGGCTATAATTCCCGCTGCAAGCTTTATATTTCTCCTCTGCGATCGCTATGTTCCCTGTGGCCAACTGTTTTTTAGGCTAATTCATTTGAAATTGTTAATTTGCGCATACCTGTATCATCAACTGGCAAGCAATTTTCCGGGTTAATGGGTGACAGGACAATTTCAACCGCTATAATCTAGCTTAAATCCAGGGTTAATGTGTGTTGTTTTCCCGAAAATTTATCCACTTGGATAAGAAAGGGAACTTGGATGGTTTCATCACTGGACGAGCAGAGAAATTTGTGTTGTAGGCATCTTTGCTTTCTTCCAAAGTAGGCATGGGAGATTGGGTATAGGCAGCTATTTGTCTGGAGAAAATGGACTGCAAGCGTGCCGCTGCGCCGGATTGAGCCAGATCATTATGCGCATGAAGAGAAGTCATAGCGATCTGATTGCGGTGATTGCCTGGCGTCGTGTATTGCTGTTCAATCCTTGTAGTTCTCATAAAAAACATAGTTGGTAGAGTAGTCACTGATTTCGAAATACACTTTCTTCTCGCCCGTGTCTAGAATGAAATTCTGGTTTACATCCACATAGCCATAACCATAACGATATGGGCGCGGCTTTTTATCATCGGTACCGTAAGCGGTGCTGATTTTGTCGATCTTGATAAAGCGCTGCACCAGTTTATCGCCCGCGTAGATATCCAGCACGCCGTTGGTGCCGGTCCAGTTCTGGATGTTGCGGCTAATTTCGTTCTGCTTTTCCTGGGTACAGGCCGAAAGCGTAAATAGAACAACAATTATGAACCAGGGTGATTTTTTGCTTTGCATTGTTTTATCCTTTAATTTTGGTTCAAAACAAATGCCCACCAGACTTTCGCATGGTGGGCATTTCATTGATACCAAAAAACCTGCTGAATTACTTCAGTTTGGTTTCTTTGTAGTCAACGTGCTTGCGCGCAACTGGATCAAACTTCTTGATCTCGATCTTTTCAGGTGTGGTGCGCTTGTTTTTAGTGGTGGTATAGAAATGACCTGTACCGGCACTGGATTCCAGTTTGATTTTTTCACGCATGTTAAATACCCCTTAAATTTTTTCGCCGCGAGCGCGCATTTCAAACAGCACTGCTTCGATACCGTTTTTGTCGATGGTACGCAGACCGGCGTTCGACAGACGGATGGAAACAAAACGGTTCTCAGCTTCTACCCACAAGCGACGACGCTGCAGGTTAGGTAAAAAACGACGTTTTGTTTTGTTATTTGCGTGGGACACATTGTTACCAACAACAGTGCGTTTTCCCGTTACTTGACAGACACGTGCCATGACAATACTCCAACCGGATTTCAAAAGAGGCGCGATTCTACCCTAAAATACCAATTGTGTTCAACTACCATTTGAGAAGCGCTTAACGGGAGGGGTTATGTATTTAAACTCAAAAAATTTAAAATCATTAACTAATCAGTGTGTTGGTGTTTTTCGACCCTGGTCTCCTGCGATTTCCAGATCAACCAATACGACTCCATCACAATGCTGCCACTGCAGTTCTATTGCATAGGGCCGAGCGCGTATTGCTTCATTAATATTCGTTTGCGCAAATATAGCCACAAAGTCCAGTTTGCCATGGGTAATATCACTCAGGTGCTTCAAGAAGTAGTGTCCGCGAATAAAGTGGTTAAGCTTGATTATGTCAATGCAGTTGGTGTGCATTACAGTGCGAATATAGTTATCACAAGTGGATATCGCGACCCTGAGCGCCAAGCTCAGGCGATGTTTGGAAATTGGCTAAAGTTAAATCGAGGAGAAGTTTACAAAGAAGATCATTTGCCAGCGGAAACAAGAAAGAAAATGAATGACGCATATAAAATTGCTGAAGAGTCGCCCAAAGCAACCAATTCTGAAAAGGCTGAAGCCAAGAGTAAATTTATTGAACTTGGTAAAACGATACCTGGTTATCACACCCAAGGTCGAGCAATTGATATTAGTAGAGGAAGCCTACCTGAGAGGGCTAAGCAAGCTTTGGATAAGGAGTTGAAGCAGGTTCAAGAAAATAACAATATTTCTATTTGGCATTACCAAAAAGAAGAAGGTGCGGTTTCCACTGTAACCGAAGATACAAAATCAAAATGGCCAAAACCATGAACAATTTTTATCTCTTTCCAAGAATTCTCGGCCGTTTTCTGAGGTCGATGGTAGTTATTGCTATTTGTATGATTGGTGGTAGTTTGAGCTACGCAACTAGCCCCCAACCAATAACGCCAAATGAGATCGCGGAAAATATATTTATTGGTGAAATTTATCCCTCCGGACATCTGTATGTCCAAAGTGTTCTTGAGCCTAAGAAAAGTATTTCATGGCCTCATGAGCTGAATATTTTCAGAATGAATGTTGGAGTGGGGGGCGCGGCGGTGATTAAGGCTGAATGGCTGAAAAAAGTATTTGATGAATATCCCCCTGCTGCGGAAGGCATGGATGGCGAGGACGATTTTAGTCATGGCAAAATTTGTGGGTGGCATTACCCGGCTAGAGTGAGCGGGAAACAATCGACTGATGATTTTTTTGCGACCATTGCAGATAACTGCGTGAAAGATGCTGAGCTCGGTTTGTATCAGGCTAAGTCTCCTGTAAATGAAGCCTATAAGGTAGTGGCCGGAAGTGGAGCAGTGATTTTCGGGGGGGCGGATTACTCGGTGCAGGGATTGCCTAGGCCATTAACCAAGGCTGAGGCATCTGATATTGAAAAAGAAAGAGCTAAGTTGGGTAAATACGAGAGTGACTGCACAACCAATCCGTCCTTTATTGATTCGGCAAAACAGTTAAGTATTGTTCGTGTGCTGAATACACTATACACACTACGAATTTCAGAGTATTCGAACCCGGGCTGTGCCGGTCATTTGATGGAAATTTACGTCATTGATGTGCTTGAAAAAAATAGTCTAAAACGCAGCATTTCAGTAGCGCGGTATTTGGGTCTGATTTAAGAGAAGATTTGACACGCGCAGTATGTAGCGATTGGGCAGCATCGTATTAGTTCTGAATGAATGCGGAACTTAAAACAGTTGGCGCAACTTATGGTGCGATGTAATACGTTGGCGGCGATGCTGACAAACCACATTGGTAAAGAATTTATTTTATTAAAATTAATCTGAAGCAATCAACTAAGTAAAATTTCAACCTCCGGTATTTAAGTATCGATGCTGTAACTCAACCCGCTGCAAATACGCCTCACGCGCAATCTGCACGTCTTCCAGAAAATACGGAAGCTCCTTGATCAACAACGCCTGCGGACCATCCACTAGCGCTTTAGCCGGGGCCGGATGAAAATCCACCAGCACCATATTGGCACCGGCCATTACACCCTGCGCGGTGATGTGCATAACATCGAGTATGCCGTCCGGAGCCGCATTACGGGTGCCGACCGAATGCGATGGATCGATACATACCGGCATACGGGTCAGACGCTTAACCACAGGCACATGGGCGAAATCGACAAAGTTGCGATGGGGATCGCCCATATTGGTTTTCATGCCGCGCAGGCCAAACACCACATTGCGGTTGCCTTCGCTGGCCAGGTATTCGGCGGCGTTGAGCGACTCATCCAGCGTGATGCCGAAGCCGCGCTTGAGCAGCACCGGAAATTCCTGCTGGCGCCCGACGATTTTCAGCAGCTCGAAATTCTGTGTGTTGCGCGTGCCGATTTGCAGCATGACGCCGGTGGGGCTGCCGGTTTTCTGCAAGGCTTCACGAATTTCATTGAGATGGGATTCATGGGTAATCTCCATCGCGATCACCTTCATACCGTACTTGCCCGCCAGATCGAACACATAGGGCAGACATTGTTTGCCATGCCCCTGAAACGCATAGGGACTGGTGCGCGGCTTGTAAGCGCCCATG
The DNA here is from genome assembly GCA_025350915.1 of Nitrosomonadales bacterium. Taxonomy (GTDB): domain Bacteria; phylum Pseudomonadota; class Gammaproteobacteria; order Burkholderiales; family Gallionellaceae; genus 39-52-133. The sequence continues at coordinate 7,111 of JANXWX010000242.1, read as the reverse complement.
CGGGTGCAGACCTGGCCGTTGTCACGCAATGCTTTAAGCATTGTTTCAACATGTTCCTGCTCGCCAACCGCACATAAACCGGCAAATACATTCAGCGTATCCTGCCCAAAGCGCACGCCCTTGTATTCAAAGTATGAGGGTCTCGGGTCATCATTGTGACGTCCCAACACCCGATATTCTTCTGATACCCGCACAACATTCTCAACACAGGGCAACGCCCTCATATCCTTGATATCCAGTGCCTTGGTATTTCCGATCAGATAAATTTCTGTCAGTGTTTGTTCGACACCACGCTCAGTATGCACACGTGTCTTGATGCCCTCCAAACCGGCCAAAAAATTTGCCAGTTGTTTGTAGCTTGCACTCTGTGTGTCGGTATTTGAAGCGAGTATCAGTATCATGTAAAACCTCTTGCAAATAACTTGCTGAATTCAACAAACCAATCCAACTGGACAGGACTCCTTATATCTTCCCCATACGGGCAAGGATATCCCACTGCTGGGGCCACTGCGCCATAGGCTCTCGCGTGAAACCGCTTTTGCCAAATTGATGCCAACGTCCAACCACATGGCACAACAGCAAATTGGCGTAGACACTCACATCGACACTTTCACTCAGCTCGCCCTGACTGAAGGCGATACGTAAAGATTGTTTCAGTGTCGTTTCAATACGATCCAGAAACTGGTTAATGCGCTGCTGCAAACGCTCATCTTCATTCACCAATGCATCACCAATCAATACGCGTGTCATGCCGCGATTTTTCTGCGCAAACCCCAGCAGCAAGGCAAGCACAGCCTCAACCTGCTTCATGCCGCTGCTTTCATCAACGGTAATTTTATTGACCAGGCCAAATATGGTTTGCTCGATAAATTCAATCAAGCCTTCAAACATTTGCGCCTTGCTGGCGAAGTGACGATACAGCGCGGCTTCGGAAATATCCAGCTTGCCAGCCAGGGCAGCCGTTGTTATCTTTTCGCTTTTGGGTTGCTCGAGCATCTCGGCAACCGTTTGTAATATTTGCAGCTTGCGTTCACCCGGTTTCGTCGCCATTTTGTTTTCCATTCAATAAATGCATGATCAAGTTGTGATGGAGAGCCGCGACATAACTCTCGGCAATTCCAGTACTGTACGAATTTTTACATCCACATAAGCCGGTGCACGGTGACTATCGCTGACCCACACCGTTTTCATTCCCAATCGTTTTGCCGCCTGCAAATTTTCTGCCGAATCCTCCACCATCACACACTGTACCGGATTCAAACGATGCTTGTTCATCAACCGCATAAAGCCCGCGATCCTGGGCTTGGGCTGAAAACGCGTATGTTCAATTGCAAACAAATCGTCAAAAAAATGATCGATGCACAACAGCTCCAACACCGCCTCAGCATAGTGCTTGGGCGCATTGGAAAACACCAGTTTCCTGCCAGGCAAACGCTGCAATACATGACGGAGTTGCGGCTCATGCAAAACCATTTGCGGCAACTCAGGAAACTGGTGGGTATGCCATAAAAAGTGATCCGGATCAGTGCCATGATGGCGCATTAACCCACTGAGGGTTGCACCATAGCGCCGCCAATAATCTATACGTAACGCATTTGCAGCCGGCTCATCCAATTCAAGATACTTCTGCAAATACGCAGTCATGCTGCGGTTGATATGCGGAAAAATGTGCGGTGTCGCATTATGCAAGGTGTTGTCCAAATCAAAAATCCACACCTTATTCATTTTATTTTTCCACAGATTACCACGTAGAGGTTTAACACCCATTGGGTAAACTACTTGCTCTTGATCAGCGTACCGACACCCTCATCGGTCAATATTTCAAGCAGCAAGGCATGTTCGACGCGGCCGTCAATAATATGCACCGACTTGACCCCGCCACGCGCGGCGTCGAGCGCCGAGCCTATCTTGGGCAACATGCCGCCCGACAGGGTGCCATCCGCCACAAGATCATCTATCTGTTTTGGCGTTAAGCCGGTCAACAGTGTGTTGTTTTTATCCAGCACACCCGGGGTATTGGTCAGCAGAACCAGTTTTTCCGCTTTCAGGACTTCTGCCAATTTCCCGGCCACCACATCGGCGTTAATATTAAGTGTCTCTCCATCAGGTCCCACCCCGATCGGGGCAATCACGGGAATGAAATCACCGGAATCCAGGAAAGTGATGATAGAGGGATCGATAGAGCTGATTTCACCCACGAGTCCAATATCCAGCATTTTGCCCGGCTCATCCGTGCTTTCCAGCATCATTTTATGTGCGCGGATAAAGGAGCCATCCTGCCCGGTAAGACCCACCGCTTTGCCGCCGAAACGATTGATCAGGTTAACGATATCCTTGTTTACCTTGCCCAGCACCATCTCCACCACATCCATGGTTTCTTCATCGGTTACACGCATACCCTGCACAAATTCACCCGCCTTGCCGACACGCTTGAGCAGATCGTTGATTTGCGGGCCGCCGCCATGCACCACCACCGGATTCATGCCAACCAGTTTAAGCAGCACCACGTCACGGGCAAAGCCTTCCTGCAACTTGGGATCGGTCATCGCATTGCCACCGTATTTGATCACAATGGTTTTATCAAAAAAACGTTGTATATAGGGCATCGCCTCGGAGAGGGTATGCGCCTTCTGTGCTGCGGTTGCTGCGGTGAGTGTCATCTTGTTTCCTTCTCAAATCAGTGGCGCATTTTACCGCAATATCGAACCCGCTCGCACCACAACTTCGCGCTATTAAGCAAACAACATATGCTCAAGCAGGCTTTTCTTGAATCATCAATTTAATATTGAAGTACTTGGGTTGTCTGATCGTTATCAGTATAGTAACGAAATAAACACCGGGGTAAAACCATGAGTCAAAAAGACATGAAAGAACGCAAGTTAACGCTGCCGCTCGTACTGGAAATGCTGCTCACTGACGGCCTCATTGACCAAGCCCAGGCCGATGCGCTGACAGCCGCACGACGCGGACATCGCCAGGATATACACCCGCTTACCGTTATCGCAGACCAAAACTGGCGCACGCTTACGCTACCCAACAAGTTATTACATGTCGAAGCGCTGACTGAATGGATGGCAAAGCGTACCGGACTGGACTACTTTCACATCGACCCGCTCAAAATAGATTTCACCAGTGTCACCGACATTATGTCCAGCGACTATGCCGCGCGCTTCGGCATTATGCCGGTACTTGTCACCCCAACAGAGGTTGTGATCGCCACTTCCGAACCTTTCTTGCGCGAATGGGAAAGTGTGATCAAGCCCATGCTGCGCAAAGAAATCAGACGTGTAGTTGCTTCTCCCGCCGATATCAGCCGCTATTTGGTCGAGTTTTACAATTTGGCGCGCTCGGTTAAAAGTGCCGAAAAAAATAATCGCGGCAGTACCTCCAGCCAGGCTTCATTCGAGCAGCTGGTCGAGATGGGCAAGAGCAATCGACAGTTTGATGCCAATGACCAGAACATTGTGCATATCGTGGACTGGCTGTGGCAATACGCTTTTGACCAGCGCGCGTCGGATATACACATGGAACCGCGCCGCGAACTGGGCATCGTGCGCTTTCGTATCGATGGTGTATTGCATCAGGTGTATCAGGTGCCGATGTCGGTGATGACCGCGATGACCAGCCGTATCAAGGTTATGGGCCGTATGGATCTGGTAGAAAAACGTCGTCCGCAGGATGGTCGTATTAAAACCCGCACTGCGGAAGGTCAGGAAGTCGAGTTGCGCTTGTCGACCCTGCCAACCGCCTTCGGCGAAAAACTGGTTATGCGCGTGTTTGACCCCGAGGTGCTGGTGCGAGACTTTGCCGAGCTTGGTTTTTCGGATGATGACCTTGCACGCTGGCACAAAATGACCGGCCAGCCCAACGGCATCATACTCGTCACCGGCCCTACCGGTTCCGGCAAAACGACCACGCTGTATTCCACCCTTAAACACCTCGCTACCACTGAAGTCAACGTCTGCACAATCGAGGATCCCATCGAAATGGTGGAAGGTTCCTTCAACCAGATGCAGGTACAGCATGGACTGGAGCTTGGTTTTGCCGATGGCGTGCGCGCCCTGATGCGGCAAGACCCGGACATCATCATGATCGGCGAGATACGCGATCTGGAAACGGCTGAAATGGCGATACAGGCCGCACTCACCGGTCACCTTGTGCTCTCCACACTGCACACCAACGACGCGCCTTCTGCCATCACCCGGCTACTCGACCTCGGCGTTGCGCCATTTATGATCAACGCCACCCTGCTGGGTGTCATGGGGCAGCGCCTGGTGCGTACCCTGTGCCCGCACTGCAAGAAACCCATGCCGATGCAAGAGGACGAAAACAAACAATGGGATGAACTCGTTGCGCCCTGGAAATCCAAGCGCCCTGCACAAATCCATCAACCCGAAGGCTGCCTGGAATGCCGGATGACAGGTTATAAAGGACGTGTAGGTATTTATGAAATCTTGTTAATGTCGCCAGAGCTGCGCAAACTTGTCACCCCCACCACCGACATCGCGCCGCTGCGCGAGGTTGCTTACAAGGAAGGCATGAAGCCATTGCGTATCTCCGGCGCACTAAAAATCGCGAATGGCTCTACCACACTGGAAGAGGTCGTAAAAGTTGCGCCGCCGGCAAGCCAACCCTAATAGCCCAACTTTTATCCGGACTCATAGCAGTATAAACGCAAGTGCACTAAAGGCCGCGCTGATGCAGCCTGTTGGTATATATTGCCTGGCCGATGCCAAGAAAGGCAATAGCGCCGACTACACGCTGGTGAACGGCAACCTGTTACGCGGGCCGCAATCCGGCATTTATATCTCGCGTATCAGCCACGCGGTAGTCGCGGACAATTTGATCGCAGGCGGTGGCTGGTATGGGGTAAGGGTTGATGCGTGCAGCGACTGCCGCATGCTTGATAACAACATGGACAGTCTGTTCTTCGCCGTGCATCTCAGCGATGGCGCACGCAATGAAGTGGCAGGAAATCGCATTGACCAGGCTGCCACCGGTATCACATCCGCCACGGCGGAAACCGATCTGAAAATCAGTAACAACACGCTACAGTCGTGCATGGTGCTGGGTATTGTCCTGTTCGTGCGCGGCACTACCGTTCTGCTCAAAAACCGCTTGTTCAACTGCGGCTATCTATCGCTGTTCTCTGTTGGGATCGGCGTTTATGACGAGGAAGTGTGGGCGCCGTCCGGCGCACATTTGCGCATCGAAGGATGCGAGGTGGTCGACACCGGTATCTCGGCCGACGGCAGCCAGGTCAGCACACTGGGTGTAATCGGCATGGGGGGGTGGATGCCCGCGTGCCAGATCAGCGGCAACCACATCGGCTATACCCAGACCGGAAAACTGGATGCACTGAAAGAGCACCGTGCGTTACTGTTGATCGGGCCACTTGCCCTGTATTATGCAACCGGCCCAGGAGAGATCGCCTATATGTTTGGCAGTGCGCAAATTAACAACAATCATTTCCACGGCCCCGGCCGCACCCATCTGGTGGAGTTTATGCGCATAGCCATAACCCCCAACATCGACCTGCGTTTTGAAAAACTAAGCTTCAGCAATAATAACTGCGGCCACATTGATGCAGAGTCCGACAGCAAAAACGCAAGCATAGGACTATGGGGCGGGCATCTGATCGTGATGGGCAACCACGTTAAGGCCGCGCCCAACGTTAACGCCATGTCGTTGGCCAACCGCAACAAGATCGCCCTCATGGGAAACATAACCACAGGAGACTATATCAACACCGGTGTGGTCACCCCCCTGCCCATAGCCAATTTCAATGTCAAAATATAAGGAGCACATATCATGGATATCAAGACAATAGAGCAAGCACTTAAAATGCAAAACGACCTTACCATCCGCCTGACGCAAAGTCTGGTTGCACAACGTTCAGCCAAAGCACCCACCCTGGACGCAATACTCAAAAATAAGGAACAACTGCTCATAAGCGCGCAGGCCGAGGTAGAGAAGGCAACCAGCGAGCGCGATGCCATTGTCAGCAATTGGAATGCGCGCGTAACGCAACGGCAGACCAATGTCACCAAGCTGCAAAGCGACATCAATGATATAAAGGATCAACTATCCAAACAAAATGACCCGGCTAAAAACAACAAAGCGGGAACTGTAAAGAAAAACATACCCGGCAAAGGTTAAACATAAAATCGTTCATCGTTTACAGTAGCGTCAAAATTGACACCGCCCACAGGGATAAATCGCCAATTCAAGCCTGTGCCCGCAATGAAAATTTGACACCATTGCGCATATCCGAGTCTATGCAGTTTGCGGCCTTGACAACAATGCAATTGTTATCAAGGCCGCACTTCCACCAAATCACTCCTACCGCTCAGTCAAAACATAAAACTGGAATCTCGCAAACTTTAGGCTAAACTTTCTCAAATTCCTGCCGATGTAAGTAGTACCATCCCCGAGTCGCGCTTAAATTGCTTATGACCAACTATAAATACCAGGTAGCCCGATCAATATTCTTGCTTGGCAGTATTCTTGCGTCCACCCCTGCCTTGGCTGTCGATTTCAGTTGTGCAATTCCGCAAGTGGGCGAGTTGTTTATTGATACCCAAACCGGCAATGTCACCAAAGGCGCAGATGAAGTACTGAAAGTGGAAATAGCCACCGAAAATTCACATTACCGCTTCGAATTCAAGGGCAAAAAAAATCAATTCAAGGCGCTTATCAACCGCGCCAACGGGCAAATCGAGCTTGATGACGCCTGCACGCCAGATTGCTGGGGGGGGCCTATTTTTGGTATCTGCACACCAATTAAAGCGAAATATTAACCACCAAATCTACCTAATAATTTTAAATCGCAAGTAGCATCCGCCCGATCTTTCAAACTCCTACTTGGATCAATCCAGTTATGCCTGTGTTATCTCATTTATTGATCAGGACTGTATAGCGCGCCACAAACAATGACTGTCAAACAGCGTGTAAAACTTTCCAGATTAGAGGTGGAAACAGCGTCCAATAGTTTCCACCTCAGTATGTCACCATCCAGTGTTTTAGCTGGAGGGTTCTGGAGTGATTTATATGGACATGATTTACGAAATACGCAGGCGCTATTTAGTACAAAAGCAAACGATTACAGCCA
>JANXWX010000228.1 GCA_025350915.1 Nitrosomonadales bacterium | reverse complement strand
GGTGCCAAACGGTTACTAGAACGTGATCAAGCAAAAATCGCGCATATTGAAATAGATAGCGCTGGAATTTTTACAGACATTGATACACTTGTTGATGTACATACAATGTGAACACTACTCGATATCCATTGAAATAAATACCACGCCACTTTTACCCTATCAACAGCATCCAGATTATGTGAAATCGCATCAACTTGAAGTAAAGACCCGCGTTTTTGGCATACCCATACCCAGGAAAAAATTCTCTGCAATCGTATTGGCAGCTTCCGCACCTGCAATATAGATATCCGCCTCCTTCACATCTGGATGCGTCTCCAGAAGCTCTTGCAACAGAACCTTAAGCGACTCTTCACGATTACCATTCTGGTTGGACAAATCAAAATCTGCCACCCGTTGTGTATACTCGAAATTATCCAGCGCATCGGCCCAGGCACGGCCTACATTAGGCAGGTAGATACTGGCACTATGCGAACCTATCCAGATCAAATGGATCGCTTCAGCAGCCTCCAGAGACATCGCATGCTCTATCAGACTCTTGATTGGCGCAAAGCCCATATCGAAAGCAATAAAATACAAGGGGCGCGGAGATTTTTCTTGCAGGATAAATTCGCCCTGTGGCCCTTCTATATCGACCACTTCATGATTTTTAAGCTTATTGAACACGTAATCCGAAAATACATTTCCGGGAATGCGGTGCACGTGAAACAGGATATTGCGGTCATCACAGGGACAGCTCGCAACCGCAAGGGTCGCTTTCAAGGCCTTGCCCAGCATAAGCGTAACTGATTGCCCCGCAAGGAAACGTAATCGGTTGGTACGCGGGGTTTGCAGATGCAGCAAGGCAACATCGGGTGTCAGCACCGATATAGATTTAACCGTTGCCGGAATTTGCTGGAAAGGAATATCCTGCACTCCGCCTGCCACCGATGCCTCAATGACAAGATCAGTAACCGCTGTATTGGAACACATCAGGAAAAGACCGTCACGCTTGTCAGCCTCGGTTCGGACGTAATCGTGAAAACGTGTTTTCTTCACCTGACCAGAGATTACTTTTGCTTTACACAGGCCGCAGTTGCCGCCGCTGCAGCCATAATTTAACGGTATGCCCGCACGTAAAGCACCTTCCAGTATCGTATCAGGGCCGTCGATAAAGAAATCGTTATTGCTTGGCAGGACGGTAACGTGAGCGGAGATGACGCGCAACACGTTATCGCGGATTGCCAGTGGATTGGGATACTCAGGCTCCATTGCAGCCTTTATTTCGTCGGCGAGCCAGGTTTGCAGAGAAGTTATCGTTGGTTTGGCTTCTGATGTGCATTTGGCTTCGGTTTCACTTAGGCGTGTACCCAGTCTTTCCAGTAGAATCTTAAAATGTTTACCTTGCGTCTGGCTTAGGGTCAGCTCTCGACTAAGCTCGCTTATTCGCACGGCCAGTGTTTCAACATCAGGCATGACACGCTCAAAAATACGCTTGCCAAACGCCAACTCTTTAATCAGTACTACCCGCCGGTATTCCGTGTTGTCCTCTAGCTGCACGTCCGGATAAGAAGCAAGCAGATTATCAATGCTCACCAAACCATCGAAGGAATCCAATTCACCCAGTTTGATGCGCTTCTGTAGCTCGCTGCGATTTACACCTACCAATCGTGCTGCCCTGGATAAACTAAGCAGTTGGGACATATACCCTCCGTATCTCTGCTGTTATCTTGCAGCAAATAAGGGATGGTTTCAAGGCTTTAAAACAGAAACAGATTATTCGAAGTGGAACAGATCAGTGTGTTGTCTTGCGTACAAAGTTTACAACATTGACGCCAGGTGCTGTTTTGCTCGCACCTGCAGATGAACAACTTGAAGATTTTCCATCAGACTGATTCAGCGCATACATATGTAACTGATTAACAACTTCGACGTAGTCTTTGGTTTCAGCCATGGTTTTTGCATTACGGCCGCCTTCATTGACGGCAGCAGCATCCACGCCGTTCAACAATAAAACATCCACCACGCGCGCCTCGCCATAACCGGCCGCTATCATCAATGGGCGCGTACCGTAAGCAACCTGATGCTCTATGTCTGCACCGGCATCAATCAATGCACTCACGACATCGGGAAAGCCGCAATTCTGTTCGTAGTTGAACAGGGCTTTGAACAGCGCAGTCCAGCCGCGCGCATCGGTTGCATCAACCTCGGCGCCGGCCTTGATCAGCATTTCAACCATTTCCAGATCGCCATTTCCGGCGGCCAGCATCAATACGGTGCTGCCTTCTTCATTCTTTGCATTGCTGTCAGCACCACTTTTTAGCAGGGCAGCAGCTTTCGCCACATCACCGGCCAAAACGGCATTCAATAATTCAGTGCTCATATTTTTTCCCTGTCAGATTTTTTTCACTTGCGCCATTGTAATAATATCCGAGGTATTTAGTCAACTCTACTAATGACGCGACAACGTCAAGAAAACTAAACAAAATCATGCCTTCAGCACCCCATCGATCCATATTTTCCATTGCAGGTACTTGTTGAAAATTGCCGTGTTTTCATGCGTGAGGAGGACTTTTTTTGCATCCTGCTTATCCACTAACTTCACATTGGCGGCCAGCATTCCCGCACCCTGCAAACTGGCTTCCCTTTGTTGAAGACGGTAAACGTCACAATGCAGACACATCGCAATTCCTTGTTGCAAACAGTTCAATTCGGATAATCCGCCTGACAGATATACCTGATTGATTGGGGAGTCATGATGGTGGAAATCTTCCACAATACGCGCAACCCTGAAAATAATTGCTTCCAGCAGCAGACTGGCAATTTGTTTTTGCGATAGTTCAGCTATTGATGCCGAAAACTGCAAGCCGATATCCTCGCGAAAATAGGGTGCGCCCAGGCCGCTAGGCTCAGCGATGCAAAATATATCTGCGTAAGCAGCCAAATCTTCTATGCTGCATTCACTAATCGGATAAAGTGCAAGCACAGCGGCAATCGAATTAATCGTGCCTTCTATGGCGATATGGGCCGGGTACGCACTTTCCTGATAAACCAGCGTACGCAAATATCCATCCGTGTTCGCATGCGAATTTTCCAGATAACGAATCACAAATCCACCTGTGCCAAGATTAACCAGGGCCACATTCCGTGCCTCGCCCACGCTAGCTACCAATGCCGCTGACTGGTCACCCAGACTGCCTTGCAATGTCAGTCCATTGTCCAATTTCACATTCATATGTGTGGAGGTTTTGATGGCCGGCAATATGCGCAATGGAATATCGAAAAGCTCACACAAGGCTGGCGACCATTGTTGCTGATCGATATCCATCAGCAAGGTGCGTGCCGCCATGGAGGCATCAGTAATATGTTGCTTTCCACCTGTCCAGCGCCATATCAAAAAGGTATCCAGGGTGCCCACCAGCAACTCTCCTAGCAACAATCTTTCTCGCCATTGCGGATTTTGCAGCAATACGACACGGAACTTGGGGCCAAAGTAATACGGGGTAAGGCGTAAACCGGTTACCTCGGTAATGAGCGATTCTTGCGACTGCAGTGCAGCACAACTCTCCGCACCCCGCGTATCTTGCCAGGAAATGAGTGGAGTAACTGGTTTACCGCTGGATTTTTCCCACAGCAAAAATGAAGAGCGCTGGCTGCATATACCCAGTGATGGCAAGATATCGGTCTGCGCGAGGCAAGTGTTTAAAACCTGCTCGGTGATAGCTGCATAGGCCAGCGCATCACTTTCATATCGGCCATCGCCAGACTTTATTTCCGGCGCGGATAGTGACACGACACCACTCAGCTTACCCTGCTGATCAAGCAAGCCCGCCTTGACGGAGGTACTACCCAAATCGAGTGCAATGGCAACAATCATTTCACAAGATAAGGTGAGCAGGCTGCCAGTTCCCGCTTGAGTGTTTCTTCATCCCAGCCCAGTGCAGAGGACACAAGGTCAGCAAGGCGACGCAATTCTGTTGCGTCAATTTTATGCAAAATGAATAAGGGCATACGACGGCGCAGCACATCATCGAGGTGTACAACCATCTCGTTGCGTGCACTGTATTTTAGGTCTGCAATGATAAACGGTACAGTCGCGGTTATTCTTTGCGCGAGTGAAGGATCATTTTGAATGTCATGCAGTATTTCAACGACTCGTTTACCGTGGCGCCGTATCAACCACTTGCTGCTTTCCTGATCGATATTCAATATAGCAGCCTGCGCGCTAACCTTGGCTGACCACTCGGTATAATTTTCAGCGGGTGCCCAGGGAAACTTTTTTCCTTTGGTCGCACAGGGAATATTTATTGTTAGCTTAGCGCAAACCTTGTCTACGATACGGCCTGCATCTTCGCGAGCCGAGGTTATTTTTCCACCAATTGAATAATGCACGCCATTGACTGCCGTTTTCAATTCCCAATCGCGGCTGACAGCAGAGGGGGATGACTTTTCGCTGCGCTTCATCACACGCAAACCCGCATAGCTGCCGATGACATCTTCCTTGCGCCATGCCGTTTTCAGATAATAATTGGCAGCCTCGAGCAAATAAGCCTGCTCATTTTCCTCTACCATTACCCGGTTCATATCGCCGTTGTAATCGGTATCGGTCGTGCCGATCAACGTCAGGCCATACCAAGTGATGATAAAGAACACGCGGCCATCCACTGGTGCTGTGAGCAGCAATGCTTCATCATTTAATATTGCAGGCATAATCAAATGTACGCCTTTTGTCACACGGCACCAGTTGGCGCTTTCCTTCATTTCTGCAGACCATTGGCCGGTAGCATAGACAAATTGCTTTGCGCTAACCTCAACACTCGTATCGGTTATCAGATCCTGTACGCTTGCGCAGTTTACCTGGCCATTTTTCTCGTTGAGCTTAGTCAGCCTGCAATAATTCACACAGACTGCACCGGCTTGCAAGGCACCGGAAATCAGCTCCAGCACCAGGCGAGCGTCATCTGTCTGAGCATCGCTATAGGTAAATCCGCCTTTAAGTCCAAGGTTATTGAGCAATGAAAAGCGTTCGGAAAATTTTTGACGATTGAAATATTGATGCGCCATTTTCGGGCCGGCAACCGCGGCCAGAAAATCATAAATTATCAAACCGGCCTTTAGTTGTAATCTGTATATGCGGCTGCCAGCATAAACCGGCACACCGAAGCGCAGTGGCCACACCCGGTGTGGTGCTGATTGCAACAACATTTGTCGTTCTGTTAACGCCTTTTTCACCAACTTGAAATCGTACGATTCCAGATAACGCAAACCGCCGTGTATCAGTTTGCTGGATGCCGAAGACGTGGCACTCGCCCAGTCACCCTGCTCCACGATAGCCACTTTGAGCCCGCGCAACGCTGCGTCATAGGCAGTCCACGCACCATAGATGCCGCCGCCGCAAATCAGCAGATCGAATTGTTGATCTTGCAATGCTGAAAAAGCGCGTTTCAACTTGCCCGGTCCCGCATCATCAAGGCCTTATGCGGCAGGTCGCTGATCAGAATATCTACTCCCAAACTCAGCGCCTTGTTAATTTCTTCATCACTGTTGCAGGTGTAAACCGCAATACTTTTACCCAAGCCACGCAACAGCTTGACCATAGCCGCATCCAGGGTTGCAATCGGCAGGCACAGCCCGTGCAGAAAGGAATGTGCAGACAGAACCAGTTGTGCATCCTTAAAAGTCTGATCATCTTCGAAGTTGTATACCAGCGGAAAACCGGGACTGCGTTGCTGGGCATAGACCAGGCTATCCAGATTGAATGATGACATCATGATGCTGCCGTCTTTCACTTTACCCACCATCGCCAGCGTTTGGTCAATCTTGATTTCATGACGCGCACGGGGCTCCCATTCACGATTTTTGATTTCAAGCAACAGGCGTGTCCGTTGACGATAGGTGTGCAGGAAGGCATCCAGCTTTACAATCACCTCGGGCTTTGCAGAGCGGGAGAAGTGTTCCGCAAAATTCATTTCCTGCAGCTCGCCATAATCAAAATCATCGATATGCTTGGTTGGATGGCCCAGCTTGAGCAGGAAACGGTCGTGCCACAACACCGCTACCTCATCACGGCTGAGTTGAACATCCGTCTCGATGCCATCGATGGCATAGGTAAGCGCGCGATCAAACGCTGCGCGTGTGTTTTCAGCAGCTTCTTTGTTTGCACCACGGTGCGCAAATATTTGTGTATATACAGATTTATTCATCAGCCCTCTGCTTCCATACTCTTTGCATATTTTCCATCGCGCGCCAGGCCATTCAGGCGACAACGTTTCTGCAAGGCTTGCTGCGCTGCGGCTACATTCGCTTCCTGCCCTTTCCATGCTGCCAGCACCGGTGCCTGCAGCGCGCGTCCATAAGAAAAACTGACCTGCCACGGATGTGCGCCCATTGCATTCATCGCGTTCAGGTTATCGGTGGCTTCCACGTCACTCTGCCCTCCAGAAAGAAATACAATGCCGGGTACGGCGGCTGGCACATAACGATAAAAGCAGCGCAGGGTTGCTTCGGCTATCTCTTGTGCCGTAGCCTGTCGCTCGCATTTTTTACCGGGGATAATCATATTCGGCTTGAGCAGCATGCCTTCAAAGGCAACGTGGTGGGTATCAAGCTCGGCAAACACGGCCTCAAGCACACGCGAGCTGACCGCCTCGCAACGTTCAATTGTATGGGCGCCGTCCATCAACACTTCAGGTTCCACTATAGGTACCAGGTCAATCTCCTGACAAAGCGCAGCATAACGTGCCAATGCATGGGCATTAGCCTGTATGCCATACCTGGAGGGGATTTTATGCTCGTCAATTTCTATCACCGCGCGCCACTTTGCAAATTTCGCACCCAGCTGTTTGTATTCCAGCAGGCGATCACGTAATCCATCCAGGCCTTCGGTAACTTTATCTCCCGTACACAATGCCAGTGCTTGGGCACCCTTATCCACCTTGATGCCGGGCATGATGCCGAGGCTGGACAATAACTTGGCGAAGGGTACGCCTTCCCGCGTACTCTGGCGCAATGTTTCATCGTACAGAATCACTCCACCGACATTGCGCTCTATGCCCTGTGTGGTGAACAAAATTTCTCGATAACGACGTCGTATCTCTTCTGTTGATTCAACCTTGATAGAGTCGAAGCGTTTTTTTATCGTGGGGCTGCTTTCATCGGCAGCCAGTACACCCTTTTGTTTTGCCACAATGGCTTGTGCAACCGTTTTAAGTTCATTGATATTCATGGTTACCTCCTTGGCAGGCTGTCAATAGCAGCTCATTAGCAGACTTGGGTATAACTTTCACTATTTCAAGGGAGCGCTTGAAACCAGGCGCAGTTGCTTTATGTTTCAGGCAAGCTATTTATAAAAGCATTAAGCGAATCTGTCAGTGCGGCAAAGTTCGGGTTATACATTAAACGCCTTAGCGTTCCCGCGTTTAAATTTGCCTGTGTCACTTCGCCTTGCCAGCAATCCTTGGGATGCAAAGTACATGCATTATATTTCTCCATCTCGTCCGGGTAGTAGTGTATGCAATTTGCATATTCTCCATCAAGACCATAATGCTCATCATCAGGTGGAACCAGTATCGCCGTATGCGCTGAACCCAATATTTTCTGTTCGGATACGACACTATCTACCCACTCAACCTGACTATCAGCATCGCCCTGCGCAAGTTTTTTTACATCCGTGGTATAGACGATCATTTTGTTGGCCGGATTGGACTGCTTGAGTATAAAGTCCAGCGTAACTGCAGTGTTCACCGTTTTATCATCTTCACTGGCAACAGCAAAGATTGGAATATTCAGTATATGCACTTCCAATTGGGTATGAATCACCTGGGTCAGGTCATACATCTGCGCCGCTGTATTATTGGCAAAGGATTCGTATTTGTAGAGGTCTTTATCGGGCTTGATATCCAGCCACTTCAACCTTGGGAATTGCCAACTCAACAACTTATGCCAACTGGCAAAAGCGGCCTTGTGGTTAATATCCAGCGCCGGAGCAAACAGGAACAATCCTTTCACGCGTTTGTCCTGCAGGCTTTGATAAATGCTCAGCCCACCACCGGCTGAATATCCACCCAGATAAACCTCATCCACTTCTTCAGCCAGCCTGCCGGTACCATAGGCCACCGTCTTCACCCATTCCTGCCAGGTTACGTCGAGCATATCGCCGGGTTGTGTGCCATGTCCTGGCAACAACACGGCCAGCACACGAAATCCACGGGATTGAAATATGGCCGCTATATGCCGCATAAAATAGGGCGAGTCGCTCAAACCGTGGGTTAATAACACACCTTTGCGCCAGGTTTTATTTTTGCCGGTGATATTGTCACCGGCAGGATCGAGCATAAACGGGGAGTTTCCTTCTACCGCCTGACTCAAGTTGATCGTTGAGTTGGCAGAACGAACTTTGCGCACCATGTCACGACTTTGCATAATATATTCTGCAAAAGTTAACTGTGCGCCATTGAATGTTGAATTTAAACCGGATGAAAAATGCCGAGTCTCAAGTGCAGGCGTGCCCGCATTTTTAACACCCACCCGACTCTTCATTGCCACTCCCTTTGACATTATCTGGTTTAATAATTGACCGCGCAAGCAAACACTACACAGAAATACTAAAAATAACCAGCGCAATATTTAGAGCCAGCCTTGTAAAACTGTCTTAATCGCCTCATCAGTGGAAGGCATAGGAAGCGCAGCATCAATTACCATGCGCTCACGCACTTTGTCCAATGCTGTAATGTTATGGGGCTCGTAAAAAACCAGTATTTTGCTGTCTTTTGATAATTGAGTTGCGGCCAACAGGGATTCAAGGTTACTGAGCCGATCGCGAAAATCAGATTGAAAATAAAAATCTGCAACAATCACGTCGGGTTTAATTTTCCGTATCAAGGTGACAGCCTTGCGCACCTGCCATTCAACGGTCACATCAAAACCGAGTGACTTATAGATTGCCGGATATTGCGCGTGCTCGATAAATTCAATGACGGTGAGAAGTTTTTTAGGCATTGCTGTCATGCTGAAGCAAACCGGACTGCACCCGTTTCATCGTTACTGAAAAATACGATCATGCTTCAGCAACGCGCCTGGCAATATGGGCCAATGCCTCATCAACCTGATCAATCAGGATAAGGCATAAATCACCCGCCTTAAGTCTGGACAAAGCCAGATCGGCAGCAGGAAATTCGCCCCTGATTTCTTCAATGACTTTGGTGCGTGTCGCCTGCTTAAGCCCCTGCTGTAACAACGCGAGTACCTCGCCATCGGCACGACCTCGCTGACACTGATCCTGATACAGAATAACCTCATCAAAAGCATTTCCCAGTATGGCGGTTTGCTGGCGAATATCTTCATCGCGACGATCACCCGCCCCACTGATCACTACAATTCTGCGCTTGGAAGGTATATTTTCGATTGCCTTTACCAAAGCCAGGATTGCATCGGGATTGTGCCCATAATCTGCAATCACTGTTGCGCCCTTATAGTCGTACATATTAAAACGGCCTGGCGCTGTCGCTGCATCATTAATAAAGTTAGCCAAGCCTGCCCGAATAACGCGCCAGTTAATGCCCAGTGCCCAGGCAGATCCTATTGCAGCCATCGCATTTTCAATCTGGAAACCGATAGTGCCGTCGCGAGTAAGCGGAATATCCTTCAAGGCGATTCGTTGCTCCATGCCACCTTCAGTTGCGACAATGTGCTTGTCATCGACATAGACCACACGTTGCCCCTTGGCACGATGTGTCGCCATGACCGGATGATGACCGTCACTCGCAAAAAAAGTGACCGAACCGGGACACACACTGGCCATTTTTACCACCATGGGATCAGCCGCATTTAATACGGCTGTCCCGCCAGGCGCCACGTTTTGCACCACAACTCTTTTGACCACCGCCAAATCATCTACCGTGTTGATATAGCCCAAACCAAGGTGATCGCCAATACCAATATTCGTCACCACAGCTACATCACAACGATCAAATGCCAAGCCCTCGCGTAATATCCCGCCACGCGCTGTCTCAAGCACTGCCGCATCAACATCCGGATGTAACAGAACATTGCGAGCGCTCTTGGGGCCGCTGCAGTCGCCGGTATCTATGCGTTGATTCTCGAAATACACCCCGTCAGAATTAGTCATCCCCACACGTAGCCCATGTTGACGTAGCAGGTGCGCTATCAGGCGTACCGTTGTTGTTTTACCATTCGTACCGGTAACCGCTATCACGGGAATTCGCGCATCATCGCCGGATTTAAACATCGTGGAAATAATGGCGTCACCCACCGCGCGTGCTTTGCCATACGAAGGCTGCAAGTGCATGCGTAACCCGGGCGCCGCATTCACCTCGATAACACCGCCACCCTGCTCTTCAAGCGGTTTCAGCATGTTGTCGCACATGACATCAACACCACAAATATCCAGCCCTATCATTTGAGCTGCAGCAATAGCGCGTGCGGCCACTTCCGGGTGGACGTCATCGGTCACATCGGTTGCAGAACCTCCCGTGCTTAAATTTGCATTGTTGCGCAAGATGACCCTGCTACCTTTGGCCGGTACCGAGTCTGCCGAATATCCCTGAATTGCCAGCCTGGCGAGCGCAATTTCATCCAGACGTATTTTGGTCAATGCTGTTGCATGTCCATCACTACGGCGTGGGTCACTGTTTACAATCTCAACGAGTTTGCGCACATTATGAATACCGTCGCCGATCACCTGGGGAGGGTCACGGCGTGCGGCTGCAACAACTTTCCCTCCCACAACCAGCAAACGATAATCATGTCCCGGCAGATATCGTTCTACCATCACTGATTCGCTGATAGCCGAAGCGGCAGAAAAAGCTATTTTTAAATGCTCACGGGTAGCCACATTTACCGTTACACCTTTACCCTGGTTGCCGTCCTGTGGCTTTACCACTATAGGCAAGCCTATCTCTTCGGCTGCAGCCCAGGCATCATCTTCATCCAGTACCGGGCGACCCAATGGGATGGGGACGCCAGCCGCATCAAGCAATTTTTTAGTCAGCTCTTTATCCTGCGCGATGGACTGTGAAATGGCGCTGGTTCCATCAGTTTCGGCAGCTTGAATGCGACGTTGTTTACTGCCCCAGCCAAACTGCACCATACTGCCCGTAGTCAGGCGACGGTAGGGTATGCCACGCGCCACGGCAGCATAGACAATGGAGCCCGTGCTGGGCCCCAGACGTTCATCTTCATCAAGGCTGCGCAAACGGCTTAACGCCTGATCCAGATCAAATGGAAGATCATCAAGAGCTGCACGGCAAAGGGACACGGCTATTTCCAGCGCTTCTTTTCCTACCGCTTCTTCACCATATTCAAATACTACCTGGTACACGCCCGGCTCCACCGTTTGCAAAGTGCCGCTGAATGTCACCTGACACCCTGCCTGTTTTTGCAAACTAAGGGCTGCAACCTCCAAAACATGTGCGATTGAAATGCCATCTTGATGACCCGCCGGTTGCAGAAAACCAATCTCAGGAAACAGGGCCCGCAGGCGCGCTTCGAAACCCGGCATCTCATCAATCGTACATTCATTACTGTTACAGCTCACAACTGCCTCAATGGCAGTATGTCTGCTCCAGAGATTGGGGCCGCGTAGCGCTCTTATACGTGATACTTCCATCAACAATTTTCCTGTAATACACGGCGTTCAAAAGTGCCGTAAGTTAATCCTGTAGTTCGTATAGCGCCGACCTGAACCATTTAACTCTGGTCAGCCTTGAATGTCTCAATGCCGGTTCTGATCAAATCATGTGATAAGCCGAGTGCCCAGGCAGCGCCCACTGCAGCCAGTACATTGTCAATCTGATAAGCCGGGGACGCTGAGTTTAGCAATGGTATGGATGCCACTTCAACCAGCGTGACTTCATCCCTGCCGGTAGCAAGTACCAGCCGCCCATAGCGAACAAATACAACTCGACCGCCCTGTTTACGATGCTCAGTAATAGGCGCAATTTCAGGATCCCGTGCAAACAGGATCACACTTCCATCGCATAGTTCAGCCATTTTCAATACCAGTGGATCTTGCGCGTTCAATACGGCCACGCCATCAGGCAACACAATATCAACCTGTGTACGCATGACGTTATATACCTGGTCTGTATCGTGGATATAAAACTTATCCAGCCCTTCTGTACCGACGATATCAGTTACAACCCCGACCTGACAGCGGTCATAAGCAAGACCCTCAGACAGTATAGACGCCGCACTATTCACCAATACCGCTGCATCAACCGAGCGATTGAGCAATACTTTATGCGCCGATGACCAGGTCGCACGGTCTCCTTTTTCAACTTGACGCTGATCGAGATACAAACCATCACTGCAGGTTAACCCGACATATTTACCGGCAAAGTGCAGCAAGCGCGCAATCATCCAGGCGACAGTTGTTTTTCCGTGCGTCCCGGTGATTCCGACTATGGGGATACGGCCGTTGTCATTGGCAGCAAACAGGCTGTTGACAATCGCACTTCCGATTGGGCGCGGCTCACCGCTGGCTGGTTTGAGGTGCATCAGCAAACCAGGGCCCGCATTGACTTCAACGATCGCGCCCTTTTGCTCCGCCAGTGGACGAGAGATATCTTCGGCGACCAGATCAACGCCGGCTATGTCCAGCCCCACGATGCGTGCTGCTAACGAGACCATTGCAGCCACATCGGGATGGACCAGATCAGTTACATCAAAGGCGATATTCCCATTGCGCTGTATCAATACTTCCTTGCCTACGGGCGGAATTGATTCGGGAGTGTATCCCTGCCGTTCAAGCTCCAGCCTGACTGCCGTTTCACCATCCTGAAACACCAGATTTAGCGGATGATCTTCCGTCGTACCCCGACGCGGATCAGTATTGAGCTGGTTATCGATGAGCTCTTTCACCGTCGAGCGGCCATTACCCACCACCACGGCCGTTTCGCCGCGCGCCGCTGCTACCAGCTTGCCGGCCACTACCAGCATACGATGTTCATTGCCGCGTACAAATCGCTCTACGATCACATCGCTACCTTCATTAAGCGCTATGGCATATGCCGCTTCAATATCTTTGCGTGTCATCAACTCGGTACTGACGCCGCGTCCATGGTTGGCATCGGTTGGCTTAACGACAACCGGCACGCCAATTTCCTCAGCCGCATCCCAGGCATCTTCCGGGCTGGTAACGATACGGCCTTCGGGTACTGGTACGCCACATGCCTGCAACAATGTTTTGGTCAGGTCTTTATCGCTGGCGATACTCTCGGCGATGGCACAGGTTTGGTCGGTTTCAGCTGTCCAGATGCGATGCTGCCGCGCACCATATCCCAATTGAACGAGATTGCCTTCATTCAGGCGTATAGAAGGAATTTTACGTTCGGTTGCCGCGTTTACAATGCAACCGGTACTGGGACCCAGGCAATAAGAGTCGGCAATGTCGCGGAGGTGCGTAACCGTTGACGCAACGTCAAAAGGCCTATCCTCTATCGCTGCCATTACCAGGTCACGCGCAGCCTCCAGGCAGGCTTTACTGACCGTTGCATGGCGCGATCGCACAACTACTTTATACACGCCACGGGTGGAGGTCTCGCGCGCCTTGCCAAATCCGGTTTGCATACCCGCAAGATTTTGTAATTCAATCGTGACATGCTCCAGGATATGCCCCGGCCAAGTGCCCTCTCGCAAACGCAGCAGGAAGCCGCCGCGCTCACCCACACCACAGCGGTGCTCTTCCAGCGACGGTAGCCATGTAGTCAGTCTGTCAACAAATCCGGGAATGGTGTTGGAAGGAGACTCCTCCAGTACACCAATATCGACCCAGGCTTCAAGAACGGGGCGATAGGTCCAAATATTGGGGCCGTGCAACGGCATGATTTTAAGAAATTTCATGCCATCACTTTCGATGCATTAAGGGAGGGAGTAGCTTCAGAGAACACAATATGATGATTTATAGTTATATATTTTGAACGTTTAACGCTTAAAGTCATTATTAGTTTACCTTGCGCAAAAATTTATTGTTGCAGAACATGAACGATCTGCCTGTACGCTGCGACCGAACGCAAGTAAACTGCAAACCAACTGGATTACCAGAAATTTTTTACCAGACTTCTTTAAATAACCAGATAATTTTAAAAAACCAGTCGGCCACAATAAGAAATGACCGCCACAAAAACAATCTGCAATCAACAATTTCAAATAATCGCTTATTTTAAACCATCCTCGCGTTGTTTTATGAGTTTTGAACGACTACCGCCACAAGCCGGCATTATCCTGTCATGAAAGAATTGTCACCTGCTGCCTATCTGTCCGCTGCCCTGCCAGACGCTTATCGTGCAGACGTTACTGTTCAACTGGCTCCGGATGAAAAAATTGCAGCCTGGATGGAAGGCGACCTGGACAATAACCTGCAATTCAAACCTTTTTTGCTGCTGGTCAGCAATCGCAGGATATTAGCCAAGCCCAAAGCTGAACCTGCCTGGCAAGCGTGGGATTTAAGCAAAGGTTTGACACTTTTACGCACAGACCATGCGGGTGTCGGCACCTTGGAATTAGCGGAAGGTGATACTCGCCTGGCAAGCTGGCGCTATACCCTATCCCAAAATTCTGCTGCACAACGGCTCGTCGCCTATTTTGACCAACAGCTGGAAGATTTTCTGGCAAATCGCCCTTCCAGCCAGGCACTCGAAACGATCTGCCCCAATTGTCAGGCTCAACTCATTCCTGGACAGGACGAATGTCCGGTTTGCTCTATTGAAACACATACTCCGCCGTCAACCTGGGTGCTTTTCCGCCTGTGGCTTTTTGCCCAGCCGTATAAGGGACAATTGCTGCTGGGCTTTACCCTGACCCTGGCCTCAACTGCCGCCACCATGGTGCCGCCCTACCTGACCATGCCTCTGATGGATAAAGTGTTGATCCCCTATCAAAATGGCGCCCCTATTGACTATGGAATTGTCGGCTTATTACTGGCTGGATTATTGGGTTCCGCACTGCTCGCGTGGGGACTGGGCTGGTGGCGCACCTATATTCTGGCCCTCGTCAGTGAGCGCATCGGTGCCGACTTGCGCACAGCAACCTATGAACACTTGATGCGATTGTCACTTGAATATTTTGGGGGTAAGCGCACCGGCGATCTGATGACGCGTATTGGCTCGGAAACCGATCGTATCTGCGTGTTTCTCTCCATGCATTTGCTCGACTTTGCCACAGACGTGCTGATGATCATCATGACCGCCGTCATTTTGTTTTCGATCAACCCGTGGCTGGCGTTGGCAACTCTCGTGCCCCTGCCGTTTATTGCGTGGATGATCCATGTAGTACGTGACAAGTTGCGCACCGGTTTCGAAAAAATAGATCGCGTGTGGTCTGAGGTGACCAACGTGCTGGCCGACACGATTCCCGGTATACGTGTGGTCAAGGCCTTTGCACAGGAAAAACGCGAAACCATACGTTTTCGTGTCGCCAATCAGCACAACCTCGCCGTCAATGACAAACTCAACCAGATCTGGTCGTTATTTACACCCACCATTACCCTGCTGACCGAGTTTGGTTTACTGGTGGTGTGGGCATTCGGTATTTGGCTGGTATCGCAGAATCAAATCACCGTGGGTGTGCTGGTGGCCTTTCTTGCCTATATCAGCCGCTTCTATGCCCGACTTGATTCGATGAGCCGAATCGTGTCCGTGACACAAAAAGCAGCGGCCGGCGCAAAACGTATCTTCGACATACTTGATCACGTTTCCAGTGTGCCCGAGACAACTAATCCCGTGCATATGAAAGATACCAAAGGCAGTATCGAGTTGCGCAATGTTGGCTTCCGCTACGGCAACCGCACTGTCACCCAGGGTATTAATCTCACCATTGCACCCGGTGAGATGGTCGGATTAGTCGGGCATAGCGGTTCCGGCAAGAGCACACTGGTCAATCTGATTTGCCGCTTCTACGATGTGACTGAAGGCTCGATACGCCTGGATGGAACAGACATTCGTTCGCTCCCGGTAGCTGATTACCGGCGCAATATCGGCCTCGTCCTGCAAGAGCCATTTTTATTTTTTGGCACCATTGCAGAAAATATCGCCTATGGCAAACCGGATGCGACGCGACTGGAAGTTGTCGCCGCAGCACGTGCCGCGCATGCCCATGAATTTATTCTGCGCCTGCCACAGGGTTATGACTCACTGGTGGGCGAGCGCGGCCAGTCTTTATCCGGTGGCGAACGCCAGCGTATATCCATCGCGCGTGCCTTGCTGATAGACCCGCGCATCTTGATACTGGATGAAGCCACGTCATCGGTAGATTCCACCACCGAAAAGGAAATTCAGAAAGCGCTGGATAACCTGGTCAAGGGCCGCACTACCATCGCCATTGCTCACCGCCTTTCCACCTTGCGCAAAGCCGACCGCCTGGTCGTGCTCGATCGGGGTCAGGTGGTTGAAGTGGGCAGTCATGATGATCTGATGGCGCAAGAGGGCGCTTACTACCGACTCTATCAGGCACAGGCGCGCAACGTAGATACCGATCTGGATGATACGGACAATAAGGACAAAACTGAAGTAAAGGGAGCCAGTAACTATGCGTGATATTCAACTGCAAAGAAATGCGCTTGGCCGATTAATGTATACCGATACCGAGGGAACGAAACATGCAGGAGTTGTACCCGTACATGCCTTTCCGATCAGTGCACCTGCTGAAGGCGTGGCACTTGTCAGCGCAGACGGTCATGAGCTGGCCTGGATAGACAATCTTAACCAATTGTCCGGGAATACACGACAGTTGGTAGAAGAAGAACTGGCTAGCCGCGAGTTTATACCCGAGATCAAACAATTGCTGCAGGTATCAACCTTTGCGACGCCAAGCATATGGACCGTTGAAACCGATCGTGGGCACACAAGCTTTATTCTGAAGGGTGAAGATGACATTCGTCGTCTGAACCAGGATTCGTTATTGATCGCCGACAGCAACAGCATACATTTCCTGATCAGGGATATTCAACTGCTGAACAAGCATAGCCGGAAATTACTGGACAGATTTTTATAACGCAATATCGCTTAAGTGTTTGCAAAGTACAACTTACATATAAAACTCGCCCAACCATTGTCCGCGTTTGAAATCTATAAATAATCTTTTTGGCACGAAGGCTTCCGGTTTATTAATCTGAAAATCATCCAATGGCGGCTCGTCGCCGTCATTTACATCACAGACCTTGCAAACACGGGTCATTACAGGTCTGAAACCAACCTGTAACAAGGCAGAAACAGGCGCGCTGTAGCGCATATCAGCGCTACGACCAAACCGCACCGCTTTGCGGATCAGACAGCTAAAATAAAGCTCCATCTCAACCAGCAAAGGAGAGGAGAGCGAACTCATCGCCTTGTCAGCCGAACGACTCCATTCGACCTGGACATTCTTACCAAGAATTTCAATAGTAGCCTGCATGATGTGTTCCAGCCCTTAACATTGACTGTATCAAGTATAGCAGCTCGATGCACATCAAGTAGCGCGCTCAATGAGTTCACGATCAGACCCGGCGTTGAAATACATGCCGAATCTAAACTTTAAACCGCGACACCAATGATTGTAATTTTGTCGCTAACAGTTCCAGATTATTGGCAGCGGTTGATGCCTCACCAACAGTGATCGTATTCGTTTCCGCCATTCTGGCGATACGCTCGATATTTTGCGCTATTTCATTACTTGCCGACTTTTGTTCCTCAATCGAATGGGAAATCTCATCCACACTTCTGTTTGAATGCACAACACTGTTATTGGTTTCTCCCAGTACGATCGCCACATTTTCCATATATTCCTGGCTTCTGGATAATGCCTGATGGCTGCGCTCAATGGATTTTTTAACGACTGCCGATTGATCACCCAGCGTTTGCGTCGCCGCATCAATGTCACCCGCAGACTTCCCGGATTTCTCGGCCAGCTTTCTCACTTCATCAGCAACCACAGCAAAACCACGCCCCTGTTCGCCTGCGCGGGCAGCTTCAATTGCGGCATTCAAAGCCAGCAAATTGGTTTGATCAGCAATTTCCTTAACTTGCAGCGTCATACTCGTAATCAGATTTGTACTCTCAATAAACATACCTACCGATTTTGAAATGTCATCTACCGCACTTTCAACGCTTGAAATCTCGGCTATCAATTGCGACATACGTTCATTACCTTCTGAAATCTTTTCCATACTCGTATTTGAAAGTTGGCGCATTTCATTTGCTGCATCGGCAATAGAAGAGATGCTGACCGTCATTTGCTCTACTGCTGCAGCGGTAGAGGAAGCCGCATCACTTTGCGTGTTAGATGCTCCGGCCACATGCGAAGCTGTTGTGGAAAGACTGGTTGCTGACAGGGACAAATCATCACCGTTGATACGTATTTGCCTGATAATTCCCTGTAGCTGCTCCATGAAAAGATTAAATGACTTCGCCATTCTTCCCACTTCGTCACGTGTATTGACCGGCATTCTTTCGGTAAGATCACCCTCTCCACTCGCCAATTTAGACATGGAGGCTGAGACCAGATCGAGTGAACGCTTAACACCCTCTGCTACATACATCACGACTATCGTACCCAGCGCCAGTGCGATTAAACCGATAACAAGACTGACAATCAATGAGGTACGCGCTTTGCCGGTAATCTTTGCTTTGGTAACCTGGGCCGCATCTCCAACATCCTTGATTGACTTCAACAACAATTCACGCGTCAATCGCCAAGCAGGTGTTTCTTCATCATTCAACAGTTTGATAGCCTCGGTTTGATTCGTACTTGCCGTATTCAACACCCGCTGCCTTGCCTCCAGGGTCACTTTCCACTTTTCTGAAATTTCACTCACTGTCACTTTCAAGGCTTCGTCAGACTGTGCCAGGTTAGCAGCGATCTGGAATGCTGCGTCAAAATCCTTATAGGATTTTTCCAGATTAATGATTACTTTCTTGTCCAGCGAGGGATTAAGCACAATGTTTCGCAATGCCTGGCCACCTTGCAGGCCCTGGGCATACATATTCAAAAATGCCTGCAATTTAGCCTGGTCTTCTTCCACAAAGCTGCTAAAGCTTGAACTGATGCTCGCCAAACTGGTTAATGCAACACCAAGGGCTACCGCAACAAGCAGGCACGCGCTTGCCACCGCGAAAAGAAATTTATTGCGAATACTGCCTCTAATAAAAGTGAACATTTTATTTTCTCCCGGTTACAACTGTTGTTCTGACTATGCCTCGCCAGCTAATTACAATTATTTCACCCTATATAGCGGCACAAACAAATCATTCTTTAATTTATTCAGGTTTATTTATCGGCTTTGCAAGTTTAATTATATTTCGCTTTGCCATATGATTAAACACTGGCAGAATGTAGCTCCAATCATTGCAATGGAGATTGTTATGAAAGCCCCTATTCGCGTTGCCGTTACCGGTGCAGCTGGTCAAATTGGTTACAGTCTGTTATTTCGTATCGCCAATGGAGATATGCTCGGCCCCGAGCAACCTATCATTCTGCAATTACTGGAAATCCCGCAGGCCCAACCTATGCTGCGCGGTGTGGCAATGGAGCTGGAAGACTGCGTATTCCCCATGCTGCAACAGATCATTATTACCGACGACGCTAAAGTTGCTTTCCGTGATGCCGAAGTTGTGTTGCTGGTGGGTGCCAGACCTCGCGGCAAGGGCATGGAGCGTAAAGATCTGATTCAGGCAAACGGCCCCATCTTTGTCGAACAGGGTCGCATCTTGAATGAAGTCGCCTCACGACATGTAAAAGTAATGGTGGTGGGCAATCCTGCGAATACGAATGCGCTGATTGCGATGAAAAATGCACCCGATCTTGACCCCCGCAACTTCAGTGCGATGATGCGACTGGACCATAACCGTGGCATTGAGCAAATCGCGCTCAAATTATTTCAGCCGATACGTGATATTCAAAAAATGGTGGTATGGGGTAATCATTCGGGCACTCAATTTCCCGATTTGTCTTTTGCAGAAATTCGTGGAAGACGTGTTCTTGATCTCTTGCCTGATCCCGGCTGGATCGAAAAAGAATTTATTCCTACCGTACAAAAACGGGGCGGCGCTGTCATAGAAGCGCGCGGACTTTCAAGTGCAGCCAGCGCTGCAAATGCCGCAATTGGTCATATGCACGACTGGTTACTGCGCTCACACCACAATGACTGGGTCTCCATGAGCGTTCCATCCGATGGCAGTTATGGCATTCCTGAAGGTGTGTTATACGGCTTCCCCGTTACCTGTCGCAACGGTCATTACACCATCGTACAAGGCCTGAATATCAATGAGAAAGGACAGAAGCACATGAAGGACAGCTTGAAAGAATTGCAGGAAGAGCGCGAGCATGTGAAACACTTGCTGGGTTGAATCTACTCTAGATACTGAACCCAAACAAAACAGGAGTATCACAATCGCCCTATGTCTCCCGTAATTCGTATTTTGCACTGGCTTTCGACTGGCGTAATATTCAGCTTCGGTTCAACCGCCTTCGCACTCGACGCGGTCACCCTGCAATTAAAAGGGGCCCATTCATTCCAGTTCGCCGGCTACTACGCCGCACTGGAGCAAGGTTACTATCGTGATGCCGGCCTCGGTGCCACCATCAAAGAAGCACTCCCCAGTACCGATCCTGTTCTTGAAGTCACCGAAGCCAGAGCTGATTTCGGCGTAGGCAGCAGCAACCTGTTGCTGGACAGGGAAGCCGGCAAACCCGTCGTAGTCCTGGCAGTCATTTTTCAACACTCTCCTTATGCCATCATCGCGCGTCAAACCCAAAGCATTCACGACCTGGCCGATAAACGCATCA
This sequence comes from Nitrosomonadales bacterium, assembly GCA_025350915.1. Classification (GTDB taxonomy): domain Bacteria; phylum Pseudomonadota; class Gammaproteobacteria; order Burkholderiales; family Gallionellaceae; genus 39-52-133. The sequence continues at coordinate 7,474 of JANXWX010000228.1, read as the reverse complement.
TGCTTGAGCCGCAGGCAATAGAGTTGCTGGGCTACCTTAAAAGCGAAGGCATTCCACTTGATCGTATTAAACAACTTGAACACAGCTATGACCTGCAGGATTTAATCGGCAACAAGGTGGATGCGATTTCGGCCTATACCATCAGCCAGCCCTATTACCTCGACCGAGCCAATTTCAATTATCAAATTTATTCTCCGCGTTCTGTCGGCATCGATTTCTATGGCGATAATTTGTTCACCTCCGAACAGGAGATAATCAAGCATCCCGAACGGGTCAAAGCTTTTCGTGCGGCAAGTTTGCGCGGCTGGCAATATGCCATGGCGCATCCGGACGAAATGACCAGCCTGATCCTCGCCAAATATACACAGCGCCACCCACGTCAATTCTTGTTATACCAGGCCAGGCAGATGGCCGCCCTGATCCATCCTGAGCTGATAGAGATCGGCTATATGAACCCCGGTCGCTGGCGTCATATTGCGAACACCTATGCCGATACAGGTATGCTCACCAATGATATCGCGTTGGATAATTTTCTTTACAGCCCCACCTTCCAGCTCAACACCTTCACGTTATATCGCGGACTGTTAATCACGCTGCTGCTTTTTACAGCAACCATTGCGATAAGCTATTACATCTATCGTATCAACCGAAAACTGGCACGCAGCATTACCACCGGCAAGCAGGCGGAGCAACGCGAACTCTCACGCAGCCATATACTTGAATTACTCGCCAATGGCGCACCACTGAGTACCATACTGGAAGATATTGTGCATAGTGTCGAGCAGGCCAACCCTGCCATGCTGTGCTGCATCATGCTGCTTGATAGCCAGGGAAAGTATTTGCACATCGGTGCCGCACCCAGCCTGCCTGATTTTTTTAAACAGGAAATGAACCAGCTGGAAATCGGTGTCGGATTAACCTCTTGTGGTACCTCCGCCTTTACCAGTCAGCGCGTTATCGTGGAGGATATGCAGACACATCCATACTGGGAAAACCACAAGACACTTATACAGCAAGTCGCGCTAAATTCTTGCTGGTCAGAACCCATACATTCCGCCAGCGGCAAAGTACTCGGTACTTTTGACATCTATCACCATAACGTCCGCAAGCCGACGGATGCCGACCTGCAATTGATGCTGAAGACCGCCAATGTCACCGCAATTGCACTTGACCGAAATCGCGCTGACCAGGCGGTCAAGGGCAATGAAAAGCTGCTGTCAGATATTCTGGAAAATGTCAGCGCCTATATTTACATGAAGGATATGCAGGGTCGCTATCTGTACGCCAACCGGTTGTTGCGAGAGCTTTTCGATGCACCCAAAGAAGAGATACTCGGTTATGACGACAACAAATTCTACGATGCCAACACGGCTGAAAAAATGCAACAAAGCGACCAGCTTGTTTTGCAACAGGGAAAAACCATACACGATGAAGAAGAAAGCATACCGAATCCCCTTACCGGACAAACCTCTGTTTATTTGACCACCAAGATCCCATTACGACATGAAGACGGCCGCATCTACGCATTGTGCGGCATATCAACCGATATAACCGAGAAGAAGGATTTTGAAGAACATTTGCGGCATATGGCGCAATATGATGCCCTTACAAAACTGCCAAACCGCGCCCTGTTCGGAGATCGTTTGCAGCAAATATTTTCTACCGTAAAGCGTACCCACGAACACTTCGGGCTGATGTATATCGACCTGGATAAATTTAAGCCGGTCAACGATACCTATGGTCACGAGGCTGGTGATGCACTGTTAAAACAAGCCGCGAATCGCATGCAAAGTTGCCTGCGGGAATCTGATACGGTTGCGCGCATCGGAGGTGATGAATTTGTCGTGTTGCTGGCCGCGTTAAAATATGACGAGGATGCGCAGGAAATCGGCGAAAAAATTCGCCACGCACTCAATCTGCCGTTTCCAATCGCAGGAAACACACTGAACATCTCATCCAGCATCGGCGTAGCCATCTACCCTGCACACGGCGACAACGAGAAAGAACTGATTAAAAATGCAGACTTGGCCATGTATTACGCCAAAGAAAACGGACGTAACAATGTAACGATTTATCATGCCGGTTTAAAAGATTCAAAATAAGCAAAGATTTAAACCAGGTCTGTGTTTACATATTGTTAAATGGTATAAATACTCTCATCCAATAACGAATCACACACCAATTTTATGAGTCTGGGTCGACTAATATCCTAAATTTTTATAGCTGCATTATTAATACTGTATTATGAAATCGAAAATCCCTTCCCCTTTAATCCGTACATGTACAGTTTCTGCATCAGCTATTACCAACATATTTCCACAAAAAATCAGGTCAGGATGTTTTAAAGCCACCTGTTGCAGAGTTGCTGCACTATTACTGTTTAAAAAATATGCAAAAAACGATCGGCCACAGTGGAGGCCAAAGCGTTTTGATTTTATGATTTTGTCTGTATCACTGACCCTGCCTGGGGGTGTTTATTGCAATGAGCTGGATTGGAGCGTGGGCGGATATGGCGGTCAATACTATGATACAGAGCCTGGCGCTTTCGCCAATCCAAAATCGAATTACCTGAATCAATATTTGGTTGCTATTACAGCAAGTAAATCAATCTGGCGCGCCGACAAACTTCCGTTAGCACTGGAAATAGATGGTATGGTTGGTTATCAGTTTGGTATCACATCACTGTATGAAATTGCTGTTGCACCTGTACTTCGCTGGAGCAGTTTTCCCTGGAATGAAACTTTACAGACAGATTTTCGTTTTGCTCCTGTTGGTATTTCTTACACACCTTCAATCAGTCCATTGGAAAGGGGCCCGCACGGCAAAGGTAGCCCGACTCTAAATTATATAATTGCTGAACTGGGATTTTCCCTTCCCCAGAATAAATCGGAAATGATTTTTTTTCGGCTTCACCACCGCAGCGCCTTTAATGATGCTCTCAATGATTATGGCGCTAACGGCGAAGATTTTTTCACTATTGGGTACAGGCAATATTATTGAGCGCATTACGCTGAATTGTAAATCATCAATAAATCAAGCTTACCGGACTCATTTGCCGAATCAGGCTTCCTTTAAGTCAGCCGTTGCACTTCATACTTAAACGCAGGAATTTCAACAGTATGAGAATACCGCTGATAAGTGGTTCACTGTGACAATTAGTTTTCGACATCCTGAAGTACAAATTCGTATTCAGCTATCCAGCCGCACCAGTGCAAAACCACCTCCAGGCGTTCTGAAATTGGTTGTCTGCCCTTGATACAGACGTGCGATCACCAGTTGGACCTGGCCTGCATAGACATAGCAACGTACATCGAATTTGAAAGCTGCAGGTACTGCGCCGGCAATGTTGACCATCACCTCACCAGGCATCGCTTTGCGCTGTGCGACATAACCGCCTTTTACGATCTCACCCATAACCCGCTGGGTAAGTTTATCACCGCGATAACTGCCCTTGCCGCCGTATCCTGTCGCGGGTTTGAAGAACCATTCTTTGCGCTCTTTCCACCAGGATTGCTCGTCTCTTACCTCTATCAGCAAGGTTTCCGGCACACCAGCCTGCAAGACTGCGATACTCGCGGCATCAACTCCCATTTGGCGTAATTTTTCGGCATCCGTCAGCAGGGTCAGATTGCGTTTATCAGCATAGAGTGCATAGAGATAGGGGTTGGGTGTTAGCACGACTTGGTCATGCTGGTACGCAGCCAGCAGTGCCGGGAAATTCTGCAGGGAAAAATCAGTCAACCGGTTGTAGATCAGATCAATTTTCAGCCCCTGCAGATACAGACCATCCTGTTGATTTTCGAATTCGCCAGGATCGGCAATAAAGACTTTGTAGCCGGTAGATTCAAACAGTTTTCGGGCCAGTATGAATTCGGGATAAAAGTATTGTGCGGCTGGTGATTCGTCAACAATCGCGATGGTGCGTAATGGTGTTTGGCCACGCTGCAATGCCCACTCATGCTGAAACATCTGTATAAATACCTCAGTAAGCTTATCCATTACCGGCGATGTCCCGGGTAAAGTTACATTCTGTTGGCTTTGCTGAAACAGATTACTTAAAATAGCACCGCCTGCATTGGTATTAATTTCAATGAGATGCGCACCTTCTGTATTGAGATGAAAATCATAACCGAAAAAAACTCCCTTGTTTAAGGGGGTGAATTTTTCAGCTTGCCCACCCAATACAGCCTGTTGCCAGGCGGGTAATACAACAATTTTCTCCACCGCCGCAATAACCTCACGCATCTGTTCCATGTGGGCAGATGTGATAAGTATTGCAACATCGGAGAATAAATTATCATGTGCCAGTTGCAAGACATCAGGATTTTCTGCTTTGAATACGTTCAGTGCTGCGTCGAGTTCAGCTCGATTGAGAAGGCAGCTTTTACTGCCATTGTTTGAATTCACAACATCAACTTTCGTTATTATTTACCCAACAGGCTTTGCTTCATATTTTCCTGAATGGGTTTATCACCTATCCATATTTTTAACAGTGCTCGCATAAAGTCTGGACCTTCTATACGCCCCTTTTCCACCCCTGCGATGGTTACGCGGGTGCCAGAAGACGGCAAATAATCAAAATTAATGACATCACCTTTATTGACCGTTGTCAAGGCTGCAAACATTTTCGCGAATTCGGCCAGTCGGACTTCCAGCGCCTTCATTTCATCAGCACTGTTATTGAGGGGCATCGCGTCATTGATCGCTTCCAGCATCTGTTTTCCGCTCACCTCGCGCAGCAAATGGAAGGCCATTCTTTTGGCACCGGCATCGGCAAGTATGGCTTCACTGGTATTCATTTTTCCGGTCAGGTACAACCCGGCCGCATAAACCTTGAAAAATAGTTTTTTGCGCAGGCCCGTCCCGTTGAGTATGACCTGTTGCGTATCCAGTTGCACCTTGTCTTCCAGATTTGCACCTTCAACTTCAACAGCACCTGCCTGGACAGATGCACACAACAACATTAAAGAAATAATGATCTTCATAACAACTCCTGTTTTAAAGCGCCTCAAATACGCCTGCCGCACCCATACCGGTGCCGATACACATGGTGACTATGCCGTATTTCAGCTTTTGTCTGCGCATACCGTGCAGCAAGGTAGCCGTGCGGATAGCCCCGGTGGCACCCAATGGATGGCCCAGGGCAATCGCGCCGCCCAAGGGGTTAACCTTGGCGGGATCAAGTCCGAGATCATGTATCACGGCCAGTGACTGAGCGGCAAACGCTTCATTCAGCTCTATCCAGCCGATATCATTCAGGGTCAGACCCACTTGTTTTAATACGCGTGGGATTGCCTCTTTGGGGCCTATCCCCATAATTTCAGGCGGTACGCCCGCCACATTGAAACCAAGGAATTTTCCGATCGGGGTCAGGTTATACCGCTTGAGTGCGGCTTCGCTAACGAGCAATACCGCTGCTGCACCATCGGACAGTTGCGAGCTGTTGCCTGCTGTAACCGAACCTTTCTGTGCGAACACAGCTTTTAGTTTTGCCAGGGCTTCCAGAGAAGTATCGGCACGCGGGCCTTCATCCTGTGTGGCCAGCTTGCTGCGGATTTTGATTTCACCCGAGTTCAAGTCGGGAACATGGTCAGCGATCTGATAGGGCGTAATTTCATCCTTGAAGTCCCCATTGGCAATGGCATGCATGGCACGCTGATGGCTTTGATAAGCAAAGGCATCCTGGGCTTCACGCGTCACTTTCCAGCGCTCCGCCACTTTCTCTGCGGTCAAACCCATGCCGTAGGCAATGCCGTAATTTTCTTCTTTCTCAAATATCGCCGGATTAAACGCAATCTTGTTGCCCATCATCGGCACCATGCTCATGCTTTCCACACCCGCTGCAATCATCACATCGGCCTCGCCCAGTCGAATGCGATCAGCCGCCATCGATACTGCCTGCACGCCAGAAGAACAAAAGCGGTTGATCGTGACACCCGGAATCGTATTGGGCAAGCCGGCGAGAAGTAACGAGATACGTGCCACGTTGGTACCCTGCTCGGCTTCAGGCATGGCACAACCGACAATTACGTCACCAATGGACCCAGGGTCCAGGCCCGGCGCCTGTGCCATCACACTCTTGATGACGAAGGCAAGCATATCGTCGGGTCGTGTATTGCGGAACATGCCGCGAGGCGCCTTGCCCACCGGCGTGCGTGTTGCGGCTACGATATAGGCTTCCTGAATTTGTTTGGTCATACATACCTCCGGTAATTGACCTGCTATTTCATTAGCAGGCTGTTATCGCTTTGCAGCAATGCGATAAACTGCATTGCGCTCCCGTTTTCCTACCGCAACCACCAACACTACCAGCACGGAATCGCGCACTTCATACACCAACCTGTAACCCACGCTACGCAACTTGATCTTGTATCTATCCTTTTGTCCGGAAATGCATGAGGACACAACTCGCGGAGTTTCCAGTCGTTCCACCAGCTTTTTCTTGAACTGCACCTGGATCGTTGCATCCAGTTTGCGCCATTCGGCAAGCGCATCCGGATGAAATTCCAGCCTATAGCTCATCCAGCTTTACCCGTACCGGTTTTTTGCCATCTTTCAAGCGCGCATCGGCAATGGCGTTCAGCTCAAGATCTTCCAGCCTGTTCATCAAGGCTTCATACGCCTTGGCCGGAACACAATAAAATGTCGGCTCGTTGTGGTTCAAAATTGCCACAGGGAACCCCTCCCCCGCAGCGACAGTTGCCATCGGATTTTTTTTCAATTCGGAAACGCTTGCGGTGGTTTCCGCCAGAATTACATGCGCCATTTGATTTAACCTCCACATTTAAGGTGCCAAATATAGCACCTTAAACCGGTCTCCACAATGCACTCGAGTGCCCGAAATACAGCCCCCACTTAACTACCACCTGCTAAAGCAGGTGGGTTAGCGCACCAGGTGCAGGCGACTAAAGTCGCCTACCCTCACCTGTCTAAACGCGCAAAACCAGCAAGGAGGAACGATCTTCAGTTTCCATCGCTTGCTAAATTCGCAAGACTAAAGCTAACCGGCTAAAGCCGGTGGTTTAAACCTTATGATCGATAAATCAATTCAACACACTCGCCAGCTTGCGCCGGTAAGTGCGCAACGTCGGGTTACGCTTCGCTAACCCGACCTACGGGACTGATTTACATCTACTGCGTGCATCTATTTCCTTCCCTTCAAACAAACAACCAGAATTTTTTATACAGCCAAAGCCTGCGTTTTTTTCTCAATCGCCTGAATAATGTCCTGAATGGCATCGACTTCAGCCGCCTCAAAATATGACTCACCACATTGCGTGCATACCAACGCCGGAACCTTGTCCAATGTCAGATGGCAGCCTTCACGATCAACGTGAAAAGGTGCCACACTTTTCTTCATTTCACCTTGGCAATACATACATTTCATTTCGTTCTCCTTGTCTTGCAGTCCTCATCCCACTCAACCTTGCCGGGTAGGTAAGCTGTAATAATCGCCAAATAATCATCTTTGGGC
>JANXWX010000166.1 GCA_025350915.1 Nitrosomonadales bacterium | reverse complement strand
GGGACGTATGTAATCATTGGTAAACCCAGTTAACTCGTTGACTATTGTTGCTTAAGAATGTGACTGGATGCAACTGAGCTATATTTTTACATAGCCCCACCCCTGAAGCAGGCGCTTGTTGATTTGGTCTGCTGCAGAAGAGGCTATACCGATATGCGGTAGCAAATCTACGTTTTTGCCTTCCTTCCTCAATTTGCTGATTGTCTGGCCGCAAACCAGAAAATTTAAATTCGGATAATTTGCCTGCATCATGCTGATACGCTGCCGGTAGGGGGATAAATTCGCACGCAGCAAATCAACCCCCTGCTTGTTTGCGATTACTTCAACTTCAATCTGTTGGTTGGCGTTTTTGTAGTTGGATAAGAGTGCCTCGGTTTCATCCAATGCAGCCTTGAGCCTGGGCAAGTTTGAATTGTTGATATGAACGATTACTTTCCGTGTATCAGCAACTAGGGATTCATTATGTTGCGGAGCCAGTAACATGGAGGCGATGTTTTGTTGTTTGACATCGCCTTTGCCTAGCCACTCGTGGCCTAGCCAACCGGATACACCGCCAATCAGCAGAAGCAGACAGGCCGCAAGTGACTGAAAGTGTGTTACCCAGTGGCGTTTAAGATTTAAATTTGATCGGGCAGGCTCGGGAGGCTGCATATAAGCATGCTTGACAATCACTTTTAACGCGCTTAATTCGCATACTTTGTCTTTTAACGATTCATTTTGATTGATGATATCGAAAGCATTTATTTTTTCGATCGAGTCAAGTTGGTCGTCCACAAATGAGTTGATATATTCATCGGAAATGTTTGGTTTGTTCATTATTTTATCCTCCTGATAGGAATCGCTTGCACAGGTTGCTGTGGAGCCAGCTCTTTTAGCAATGCCTTCATGGCAATGCGGGCTCGGCACAATCGGCTCATTACCGTGCCTATCGGAATACCCAGTGTGGCTGCAACTTCAATATAAGAAAGCTCCTCAAGGTCTACCAGTGTCAGTACCTGGCGTTGACCCAATGGCAGTTTTGCTACTGCGTCACGTACGCGAACGACTATTTGCGATTGCGAATGTGCGTTTTCAGGCGTGTCTTCGTGGGCATAGTGATAATCTTCAATTTCGTCAATGTCATCCATTTCCTTATGTTTGCGATAATGGTCCCGCAAACAATTTGCCAGAATGCTAAACAGCCAGCTATTCAGTAAAGCAGGATCGCGAAGTTGATGCGCATTTTTTAAAGCCTTGATCATGGTTTCCTGCACCAAGTCATCAGCGAGTGCCGGGTTATGGCTCCAGGAATAGGCCAATCGATACAGTCGTGGCCGAATTTGCTCAAGCTTGCTCTGTAAATCTTTGCTGTGTCCAAAAAACAAGGGAAATATATTCATTTGCTTGCAATCACTTATTCTTAGTGTGCCTGTATTCTATATAGACGGATGGTTATGTTAAAACATTCCATGAAATAACCAATAATTATTTTTAAATGCTTGGAATAATGCAGCACGTCATGTAGTCTATTCAAACGTAGCTGTTTAATAACGGCTGCATCTTAAACAATTCATGGAGGTATTATAAAAATGAAATATATCAATATATTGGGTGCTACATTAGCTTTGGTGCTGTCGTTTACAATACTTAACGTTGCAGTTGCTGATTCAGGTAAGAAACATCACGTGGTATTCCACATAACAGATAATGATCCTGCAAAATGGGGACAAGTTCTGAACAATGCAGGTAACCTGCAGAAAAATATTGGCAAGGACAATATTGAAATCGAAGTCGTTGCTAACGGTCCCGGCTTGGACATGTTCAAATTGGAATCGCAAGTTGGTGAGCGCATGTCTGATGCGATTAAAAATGGTATTGAAATGAAGGCTTGTGCTACTACAATGAAGGCTGCAAAGCTCACAGAGAAAGACCTGTTCCCAGGTGTGACTACCGTGCCGGGCGGGGTTATTGAGATTATGCAAAAGCAAGAATCTGGCTGGACATATCTTAAGATATAATTCGGACTATCCGGTTTTGTAACAGTAATCTGGGGGCTTTGGCCCCCATTTGTTTTGGTAGTTGGCTTGTTTCAGGTTAAGGCTTTTTGTTAGGGAGCATGATTATCTTAAAATTCGTGCGAGAATACATCCAAAGATGTTCTTAAATCATATCGCTGTCTTGATAATGCTTAAGCATTGCCATATTTTTATGGTTTTAATAGGGATGAAGATATAAGTTCCAAGTGAGGCTTTATTTTTCTAATGGTAATTCAAATGGAAGGAACGTGAAATGTTTCAAACAGTAAGGATGTTGTTAGTGTGTGTGTTGTTAGCTGGTGTGTCACAGTTAACTTTGGCTGATGGATCTCACATGTCGCTGTTTACCCGAAAAGGCAGTTTTGCCGATGCCAAAGAAGCAGTTGAGATGGCGATTACCGGACGTGGCTTCGTAATTAACAATGTCTCGCATGTGGGTGAAATGCTGGCGCGCACCGGCAAGGATTTGGGTGACGGCAAGCAGGTTTTTATCAAGGCTGAGGCTCTGGAGTTCTGTAGCGCTACTGTTTCGCGCAACATGATGGAAGCGGATCCTGACAATATTGTATTTTGTCCTTACATTATTTCTGTGTACGTGGTTCCTGAAAAGCCAAACGAGGTCAGGATCGCCTTCCGTAAGACCCAGTTGGTTGGAAGCAAGGTATCTCAGAAAGGACTTGAAGATGTCAATACGCTTTTGACAGAAATCGTGACTGAGGCGATACAATAGAATTTCTGGTCAAAGTTGGTCAGTCTTCTGTGTGTCCCCGATGTCGTTCCTGAGTTAGTGATGATCGTAGACTTCCTTGGGGCCATAGTGCTTGTAGCTTAGCTCCATTTTTCGGACTTCAGCTGTGGCGGAAATCGTCTTGATCTGCTTGTCAGGAAATGCATACTGCAAATTGAGCGGTACTTGATCGCCAATTTTAAGCGGCTGCTTTAGCCCTGTCATCATTAAAAAAAGTCCATTGGAACCAAAGGTAGTGGTTCGATGCTCGGGAATATGCAGGCTGGGTACGACCCGCAGTTTCATCTCACCTTTGTATTTCATTAAATTGTGAATTTCAATCTTTTCCGCAAGCGGACTGCTGGCAGCAAGTAATGTGATTGCCTTTACAGTCGTCAAGTTCAGTTGAATCGTTGCAGTGGCCTGCTTGGGCACACTTTCGCCTACCCAGGCCTTGCTCACGATAGGATCAAAGGGCCCGGCCAAAACAGCGTTGCTCAATAACACCAGTGTTAACGTACAGACGATTTTATTTAACACTGTGACTCTCCTCTGAAGTTTAATTCATGCACCGGTTTGTTAAAGCTGCATCCAGTGTCACATTATTTAATGTTGTTGTACTGCCGTAAGGCTGCGAATCTGGGCCTTGAT
>JANXWX010000108.1 GCA_025350915.1 Nitrosomonadales bacterium | reverse complement strand
GAATGACCTGCATCCGCACATGCTGGAGCCCATACTCGAGTTGTTTGCCAACCCCGCGACTAATCCACGCCAGGCTCAACTTTTATTTACTTGCCATGCCATTGAGGTATTGAACCTTGTACACAAGTCTCAGGTGATGCTGGTGCAGAAAAATGAGGATTGCGAAAGCATAGCCAGCCGTCTGGATGCGGTTGAGGGTATCCGTAGTGATGACAACCTTTACGCTAAATACATGGCTGGCGCTTATGGCGCAGTGCCTGTTTTCTGATCGCTTTGGTTTATGGCTATCTGGAAAGCGCAGCGTACTTTACTAATCGTGGGGGAAGGGCGTCATGAAGAAGCGTTTCTTAATCATCTTAAGAAGCTTTATGTGCCGCGTGGTTGTGGCCTTTCGGTAACGGTCAAGAATGCGCGTGGCAAGGGGGCGCTACATGTCGTTAATTGGACTGCCAGGCAGATTGCCAATGCTGATTTTGATGTTGTTGCAGTTTTGCTGGATACGGATGTAGATTGGAATGCAAAAACGGAGAAGCTAGCGAGAACGAAGAAAATTCAGGTGATCAAATCTGAACCCTGTTTTGAAGCGATGATGTTGCGTCTGGTTGGGAAATCAGCAATTGGCGATGCACAAGTACTTAAAAAACAGTTTGCTCCATTGGTGAATAATGATGCAACGCAGCGCGATCATTATGCATTGCATTTTGGATCTGAAAGTTTGCTGGCAGGAAGGAACAAAGAGCTGACTATAGACTTGGCTTCTCGTTGAGTTATCCTGGATTTTTTTATTTCTCTTTTATCCACGTCCAGCTCTTGGTTTGCTTTTACTCTGTCTCTCCAAATCTGCGCATCTTTAAGCGTGTCGTGGGTGGACGTTTTATACTGGCCGTTACAATAGACTCTCACGCGGAAACTGTATTCGCCACGTTTAACGATATTTTTCATATCTGCCATGCTAAACTTTCCTAAGTTATGTAATGGTCTGTTTGATTATTTGACCAATTTAGACCATTAAATACATGTCAAATCGGCTGAAGCATTGTATTACATGGGTTGTAGAAGGGGAAGGAAAAGGATTTAGGTTCCAGCGCCTCGCGGCGTGAGAGTTCGAGTCTCTCCTTTCGCACCACAAATTTTAGTTGTCAATAATTCAAGTAGTTTGCACAGATAAATTTCCCCCAGGTATTGATCGAGGTTGTTTTCTTGATGTTATAGCCGGCCCAGTGATGGGGCGGCTTTTTCATTTTATACCGTCAAAAAATATCAATAAAAGGCAAGAGCGAGTAGAATTTAACGCATATATTCGAAGACTCTACAGCATGACTGAAGTCACAAAAACAATAAATTCAATGGAAAGTAATCACGATACCTTCGGACATCGCTTTGAAATGAAGCAGTTGTTGGGCAGAGGTGCCAGTGGTGAGGTGCATCTTGCATTTGATACTTATGCGCAACGCGAAGTAGCGATCAAGATGAATCGTTTGAATTTGTTTGAAGACCCGGTTTCCGGCAACCGTAACCGCAAAATGTGGCTGAATGAAGCGCGCCTGGCAGGCAAGCTCAAGCATCCCTTTATCGTGCAATTATTTGAAGCCGGCGCGACCGATGAATTCAATTACATAGTGATGGAGTACATGGCCGGTGGTAGCCTGAAGCAATTTACGTCACCGGAAAACCTGCTCCCCATCAACAAGCTGATCGATATCCTTTACAAGGTTTGCAACGCACTGGATTTTGCCACCAAAATGGGCGTGTTACATCGCGACATCAAGCCGGCGAATGTGTTGCTGGGGGCGGATGGCGAGGTTAAAATTTCTGACTTTGGTGCCGCGTTCAGCATCGAGTCTGATTTAACCCAGGTGGATATGGTCGGTACCTTGCCCTTTGTCGCGCCTGAGCACTTTAGAAAGGCGTTACCCTCACAGCAGAATGATATTTATGCGGTTGGCGTCATGGCCTATCAATTGCTTACCGGTCGCTATCCCTTTACAGCCAAATCTCCCGAAGATCTTATCTATCAGAAACTGCATGAAGAAGTAATGTCACTGGAAGGCTGGCGTGACGACATCCCCCAGGCGTTGCGTTTTGCGGTGCACAGGGCAATGCATCCGAACAGGGAGTTGCGATATACAACGTGGCGTGCTTTTTTTGATGACCTGGTGGCGGCTTTGCCGCAGATATCGTCAGATGAAGCAGTGGAAAAAACATCGCGATTTGATAGCACCCGTTTTAATACCATGCGCAAGTTTAAATTTTTTGCCGAATTCACGGATATTGAAATCTGGGAAACACTGGGTATCAGTCGTCCGCTCAGTATGGGGTCGGGCAAAGTCATCATTCAGGAAGGCAAGGTGGGCAATAATTTATTCGTCATCACCAAGGGTGAAGTGGTCGTCACTAAAAATGGCAAAGAGATTAACCGCATGGGGGTGGGAGATTGTTTTGGAGAAATCGGTTATCTGGATGAAACCAGGCATTTACGCTCCTCCTCGGTTACCTCGGCCATTCCGCTGGAGTTGATCGAGATCGAAGGAAAGTCTCTGCGCCACGCCAGTGAAGGCTTGCAGTTCAGGTTTGCCAAGGCATTGTTGAGATTGATGGTTGAGCAAATGCGCAATACGGACGAGCTGATTTTCTCGATGATGAGCATTGAATAATCTTGCCCTGTTAACATACTGATGTCCTTAACGCCTGCGTCAAAAACCCTGCTTGATGTATTTGGCTACACCGCTTTTCGCGGTGAGCAACAGGCTATCGTAGAACATATCGTGCAGGGCGGTGATGCGCTTGTATTAATGCCGACCGGCGGCGGTAAATCCTTGTGTTACCAGTTGCCGGCCCTGTTGCGCGAGGGCGTCGGTATTATCGTCTCACCGCTGATCGCCCTGATGCAGGACCAGGTAGATGCGTTGATACAGCTGGGCGTGCAAGCTGCATTTTTAAATTCCAGCCTGGATGCCACAGCCGCACGCGAGGTTTACAGTCGTTTGCATCGTGGTGATTTAAAGCTCTTGTATGTCGCACCCGAGCGGCTGATGCAGGAAGGATTTCTGGATTTGCTGGAGCGCCTGCATGCAGACGACGGCATTGCGTTGTTTGCGATTGACGAGGCTCATTGCGTATCACAATGGGGCCATGACTTTCGCCCGGAATATCGCAGCCTGACCGTATTGCACCAGCGTTTCCCCGAGATACCCCGCATCGCGCTTACCGCTACCGCTGATGCCCCCACCCGCGGAGAGATTGTCGAGCGACTGGCGCTGGAACAGGCGCGTCATTTTGTGGCCAGTTTTGATCGCCCCAATATACGCTACCGTGTCACGCAGAAACAAAATGCACGCCAGCAGTTGAAAGCATTTCTTGAAACCGAGCATCCCAACGATGCGGGAATTGTCTATTGCCTGTCGCGCAAAAAAGTTGAAGAAACCGCCGCATGGCTGCAGGAGCAAGGCTGGGATGCCTTGCCCTACCATGCCGGGCTGGATGCCGCGATACGGCACAAAAATCAGCGCAGGTTTTTACTTGAAGAGGGCGTGGTGATGGTCGCCACCGTCGCCTTCGGTATGGGCATTGATAAGCCCAACGTGCGCTTTGTTGCACACCTCGACTTACCCAAAAGCATGGAAGGTTATTACCAGGAAACCGGTCGTGCAGGCCGTGACGGGCTGCCGGCCAATGCTTGGATGGCCTATGGCCTTGGAGATGTCGTCTCCATGCGCAAGATGCTTGATTCGGGCGAAGCACCGGAAGAACGCAAGCGGGTAGAGAGACAAAAACTGGATGCCCTGCTCGGCTTTTGCGAATCTACTGAATGCCGTCATCAAACTGTTCTACGTTATTTCGGTGAAACACATCCGGGTGCCTGTGGGCAATGCGACAACTGTCTCGAGCCCGTCGATACCTGGGATGCCAGCGAGTCTGCACGCATGGCGCTGTCCTGCGTATACCGCAGTGGACAGCGCTTTGGTGTGGGGCATCTGGTGGATATCCTGCTGGGTAAAGTGACTCCGCAAATTGAAAAATTTAACCACCAGCAGCTTTCCACCTTTGGTATCGGCAAATCACTTAGCCAGGTGCAATGGAGCAGCGTTTACCGGCAACTGGTGGCAGCAGGATTGCTGCAAGTAGAATTGGAAGCCTTCGGTGGATTGAGCCTGACCGAAGAAGCGCGGCCTGTATTGCGCGGCGAGCGTGAAGTGTGGCTACGCCGCGATGCTGAACCCGTTAAGCGCACAGGCAGCAAAGCTGAGCGGGGAACCCGTTTGCGCGAAGCCTTTGCCGGTGCAAACGAAGACCCGCTATGGCTGGCGCTGAAAGCCAAGCGCATGGAACTGGCGCGTGAACAGGGCGTGCCACCCTATGTGATCTTTCATGACAGCACCTTGCTGGAAATACTGAATCAACGTCCAGTCACGCTCACAGAGTTGGGTAGAATTAGCGGGGTAGGGCAGGCAAAACTGACCCGTTATGGCAATGAATTTTTAAGTGTTGTGGAAGAGATACAGAGTTCAAACGTAAAATAATTTATACTTTTCAGCTAATAAGTACATTATATTGATAAGGAAGTCACGGTATAATCATAGAGTGGTTAGTTAAATTGAATTTCAAAATAGCACAGATTGTTAATAAGCCTGATACGTCTGATTAGGTTGTTTGCATGTTATTTAATTGATTATAAAAAGTACCCGAATATTGTCAGGGTGTTTTTCCAGTGTGTAAATAAAAATTTTAGAGGAGAAGCTACATGCGTATAGGAATTCCTGCGGAAACGCGCGCAGGTGAAACTCGTGTTGCGGCAACACCGGAAACGGTAAAAAAGATGCTCGCTACCGGCCACACTGTTTTGGTTGAAAATGGTGCAGGTGCAGGTGCGAGCATTCCCGATTCTGAATATCAGGCAGCAGGTGCCACTTTGGTCAGTACGTCCGATTTGTATAGTAAAGCGGAAATTGTATTGAAGGTTAAAGCGCCCACTGCAGATGAGTTGTCCAAGCTGCCGGCCAAGAGTGTACTGATAGGTTTGCTTTCACCCTATCAAGCCGATCTGGTTGCGGCCTACGCCAAACAGGGTATCACTGCCTTTGCAATGGAAAAGCTGCCGCGCACATCACGTGCGCAGGCCATGGATGTGCTCTCTTCACAAGCTAACATCGCCGGTTACAAGGCGGTGATGATAGGCGCCAATCTGTACAAGCGATTCATGCCGATGCTGATGACCGCAGCGGGTACGGTAAAAGCCGCGCGCGTGGTGATACTCGGTGTGGGCGTTGCCGGTTTGCAGGCAATCGCTACAGCCAAACGCCTGGGTGCCATTATTGAAGCCTCGGATGTGCGCCCCGCAGCCAAAGAGCAAGTCGAATCCCTGGGCGCAAAATTTATCGACGTTGCATTTGAAACAGATGAAGAGCGCGAGGCCGCAGTAGGGGTGGGCGGTTATGCACGCCCGATGCCGGCAAGCTGGATGGATCGTCAAAAGGTGGAAGTGGCCAAGCGTGTTGCCCTGGCGGACATTGTCATTACAACCGCGCTGATCCCCGGCAGACCTGCCCCCGTGCTGGTTACCGAGGCGATGGTGAAATCCATGAAACCGGGTTCGGTGATTGTGGATATGGCGGTTGAAGCGGGCGGCAACTGTCCCTTGTCGGAAGCTGGCAAAACGGTAGTCAAGCATGGCGTGACCCTGTGTGGCGAGGATAATCTGCCCGCATTGGTCGCAGCCGATGCCAGCGCATTGTATGCACGCAACCTGCTCAACTTCCTTAATCTGCTGTGCGATCCCAAGCAGGGTGGCGCGATCAATATCAACCGTGAAGATGACATCATTGCCGGCTCGCTGATCGCGATCGACGGTGTTGTTGTAACCAAATAACTGGAGAATTGAAATGCATGAATTAGTAGATCCTTTGGTAACCAATCTGACCGTATTCGTACTGTCCATCGTCGTGGGTTACCACGTGGTGTGGAACGTAACCCCCGCCTTGCACACCCCGTTGATGGCTGTAACCAATGCTATATCAGGCATCATTATCGTTGGCGCAATGCTGGCCGCTGGCCCTGTGCAACTTAACCTGGGCACAGTACTGGGCTTTGTTGCGGTTGCACTTGCCGCCATAAATGTATTTGGCGGATTTTTGGTCACACAGCGCATGCTGGATATGTTTAAGAAGAAAGGTAAGTAAATGTCAGCCAATTCTGTTTCTTTAGCATACCTGGTCGCAGCCCTGCTGTTTATTCTGGCACTCAAGGG
The DNA here is from genome assembly GCA_025350915.1 of Nitrosomonadales bacterium. GTDB lineage: Bacteria > Pseudomonadota > Gammaproteobacteria > Burkholderiales > Gallionellaceae > 39-52-133. Next base: position 5,213 of record JANXWX010000108.1, on the reverse strand, counting down.
TTTGAGTTCACCTGTTTCCGCACGACGCGGTAACGTGTTTGGCATGGTGGGTATGGCGATTGCCGTTATCACCACGATGACCATCACTGATAATTGGGTCTATATATCGTTGGCAATTATCGTCGGTGGCGCAGTAGGTGCGGTCGTTGCGCGGCGCATACAGATGACTGCCATGCCCGAGCTGGTCGCCGCCATGCACTCACTGGTGGGTCTGGCCGCAGTGCTGATTGCGATGTCGTCTTTCTATATCGCACAACATGGTGTTGCGTTGCACCTCAGCAACCGTATCGAACTTTTTATCGGTACTTTTATCGGTGCGATTACGTTCACCGGTTCCATCGTTGCATTCGGTAAACTCTCCGGAAAACTGGGTAACAAGCCCCTGCGCTTTGCAGGCCAGCACTGGGTAAATCTGGCACTGGGACTGGTTATGATCGGTTTCGGTATCGCCTTCAGTATTTCGCCTGGCTGGACACCGTTCCTGATTATGACTGTCATCGCATTGGCTTTGGGCTTCTTGCTGATCATGCCAATTGGCGGTGCAGATATGCCGGTAGTCGTTTCAATGCTTAACTCCTATTCAGGCTGGGCGGCGGCGGGTATCGGTTTTACATTAAACAATAACATGCTGATTATCGCCGGTTCACTGGTGGGCAGCTCAGGCGCGATTCTTTCCTACATCATGTGCAAGGCGATGAACCGTGCGTTTCTCAATGTGATTTTGGGTGGCTTCGGAGGTGGTGAAGGTGCAGTTGCCGAAGCCGGTGATGGCGTGCAGAAGACCTATCGCAGTGGCAGCGCAGAAGATGCTGCCTTTATGATGGGCAATGCAGACAGCGTCATCATAGTTCCCGGTTATGGTCTGGCCGTGGCACGTGCGCAGCATGCAATCAATGAAATGTCCAAGATGCTGACTGAAAAAGGCATCAAGGTGCGCTATGCGATACATCCAGTTGCGGGCCGTATGCCCGGCCATATGAATGTATTGTTGGCCGAAGCTGAAGTTCCCTATGACCAGGTCGTGGAAATGGACGAAATCAACAACGAGTTTGCCGATACCGATGTGGTGCTGGTGATCGGTGCCAACGACGTGGTCAACCCCGCCGCAAAGACTGACCCCAATAGCCCGATCTATGGCATGCCGATACTGGAAGCGCATAAGGCACGAACTGTTCTGATTGTAAAACGCAGTATGGCTGCAGGATATGCAGGTCTGGACAATGACCTGTTCTATCTGGACAAGTCCATGATGGTATTTGGTGATGCGAAGAAAGTGGTGGAAGATATCATCAAATCATTGCAGCATTAAGTTTGCATGTTGCAACCTTAAAAAACCCGCCGAGGCGGGTTTTTTATTTTGTGCTAATTCGCAATTGTAGAGCTATGCTGTCTAGCGCTGGCAGCTTATTCGGGCATTTCAGCAGTGAGTTTACTCTCTTCAATTTCGTATTGCGCTTGCCAGTATCGGCGATGTGTATTGCGGTAACTTTCAACCTGCAGTGTGTTTGCATTCATTGTTAGCATGATTGCGCCATCCCTGTCAGAGCGAAGCAGTTCGCTGCCTATGGCACGATAACGTTCAACCACCTCAGCTTTGGGGTGACCAAAGCGATTACGGTAGCCTGTGGTAAATATTGCATAGCGTGGCTGCACTGCGGAGACAAAGTCAGGTGTGGATGAGGTTTTGCTGCCATGATGGGGAACCACTAAAACTGTCGTAGCGAGTTTGCTCTTGTGTTGATCGAGCAACTCGGCTTCGGATTTTTTTTCAATATCAGCAGCAAGTAAAATACTTTTTCCTCCTGTGCTAATGCGCAAAACGCAACCCCTGTCGTTGTTTTTTATACCCTCATCAGTATAACTTTCGGATGACGGATATAGCATTTCAAAATTTACGCCATCCCAAGTCCAGCTTTCGCCATCGTGGCAACGTGATTTTAAGGTTGCCTGCCGCAAGATAGGGCTGTCATCCGGCAATGACGATAACACTCTAGCAACCGGCATTGCCTGTAACAACGAGAGCGCGCCGCCGGTATGGTCTGAATCATTGTGGGTCAGAATTAAAGTATCGAGTTGCGCGATACCCATGCCACGCAAGGCCGGCACCAGTATACGGTTGCCGCTGTTTGAATCGCTGCTGAAGCCGGGGCCGGTGTCATAGAGTAAGGCATGATTACGGGTTTGGGCCGAAACAGCCAAGCCCTGCCCAACATCAAATATTGTCACGCGCACGCTGCCATCGTCCGGCGTATCGGGCTGAACCAAAAACATCGGCAGCAAGAAAATAATACCCAGCCAGCGCGAAGGGAAGCCGCGCGGTAATAAAATCCAAATTACGCCGAGCATACCAACAACAATGCTCCAGGTGGGCGGCGCATGCTGCACCCAGACAGCTGAGGATAAATTGCTTAACCATTCCAGTGCCAACATAACCATGCTTATGCTGGCATGGGCTAGGGACAAGATCCAATCGAATGGTAAGAGTGCACCTAGCAGCGTAAGCGGCACCACGACAAAGCTTACCAAGGGAATCGCGAAAGCATTGGCGAGCGGGGAAACCAGGGAAATTTGCTGGAACATCGCGAGTAACGGCGGTATCAAGCCGATGCTCATTGCCCACTGAACACGCCCGTACTCAATCAACCAGTGCCGCTGCCCCAGTCTGTTTGCGGTGATGTAAAAGATCAGTGCAACTGCACCAAATGACAACCAGAACCCGGGTGAGTTGATCGCCCACGGGTCCAGCAATAAAACGACCAATAGCGCGGCAGCCAGTAATTGTGATGGTGCAATATTGCGCGATAGCCACATGGCGACAGCCACTGTGCCCAGCATAAACACAGTGCGTTGTGCCGGCACACCATAGCCGGATAAAAGTGCATAGCCAACTGCAATGAGCAGCCCTGCAAGCGTTGCTGCTTTGCGTGCCGGCAGCCACAGGGTCAGGGTTGCGCTACGGCGCCAGAGCCAGTAGATTAATGCGAAGCCCATACCGGCAAGCATGGTGATATGTAAACCTGAAATCGACATCAGGTGATTTACCCCGGTGCGGGTAAAGACCTGCCATTGTGCCGCCGGAATGCTGCCCTGGTCGCCGATTGCCAATGCACTTAGCACACCGGCATAGGGCGCATGACCCAGCACCCGTTGAAAATGGGCACGCACCGCTTCGCGCAGGCCTTCAATAAAATAACCAAAGCCAAGGACTTGCACATCAATAAGATGATTATCTCCCTTGGCATACACATAACCCACCGCACGAATATTGCGCTCAAGCGCCCACGCTTCAAAATCAAAATTATACGGATTGCTGGTGCCGTGTATCTGCTTCAGGCGTACCGTCAATTGCCAGCGTTCACCCGCATGCAGTGATAAATTTGAAAGCGCCGGTGTGCTGTAGGTTGAAAGCAAAATATGGCTGGGTATCACCGAGTCACTATTGAGCACCTGTTCAACGTCAAAGGTGAAGCTCTGCCCCCGTTCGTGTTGACGCGGCATGTCTGCCACGACACCTGTTATCGTAATGTTTGTTCCTTGCAGCGCATCAGGGAGAGCCGCAGCGAGTCGGTACTGAGCAAGCCCTGCGGCATAAAAAAATCCGCTAGTTATCGCCAGTATAAAAATAATCACTTTGCGAAATAATTTTATTCGGGGAGTGCCGGGCAAAAAGGGCAGGATCGCAGCAATAACAAAGGGAAGAACTATCCATTTTAAATCGGGTAAAGTAGCCTGCTGTTGCAGCAGCCACACGCCCAGCGCAAAAAATAGGGAATTTAAAACCATGGGGTATAGCTTAACGTCAATAAGGGGTAAAAGCCATTGCGTACTTCACCGTTGATTCATGATGTGCAGTACCTTGAACCTTCGAGATATATGCAATGGTCCTGCCGGAATAAACAATGCAACTGTTACGTCTAATGAATACAAAATGTAGACGAGTGTTTAAGATGAGAAAATTACTTTGCATATCGATAGTCTGGTTTGCTTTTATAGCGGCTTCAAGTGCCGATGAGATGACCAATGCAGAAATCGAAAAGTCCTTAATACGTCTTGACCAGGCGATCGTGCAGAATCCAACAAATGCAAAGAATTATGTTGAACGCGGTGATATCTACTATCTGCTTAACGAGCTTGGCAAGTCGGTTAAAGATTACTCGGCAGCGCTAACGCTGGATAAAAATCTTGATACAGCATACTTCGGTCGGGGTATGGCATATGGGCGTATGGGCCTGGTTGATGAAGGCATTGCCGATCTCAGCATATACATTTCACGCCATCCTGATAGTTCCGTTGCCTTTACCAAGCGAGGTGTACGCAATATCTGGCGTGGCAATATGTTCGCGGCAGAGCAAGACCTAACACGCGCTGTTGAGCTTGATCCAACCAATGCCGAGGCACATGACGACCTGGGTGTTATCCATGCCAAAAAACAGCAGCTAGGTATGGCAGCCAATCACTTTTCTACCGCAATCAAGCTTGATCCCAGTTACCAGAAGGCTTACCACAATCTGGCCATGTGCTATTTCATCGCGGGCCATCCACACCGGGCGCTGGAGGAAGTTGATGCCGGCTTAAAGCTCGATGCCTATAACCGAAATTCCTTGATGCTCAAGTCAACAATTTTGCAATCACTTGGCCGTGATGGAGAAGCAAAAATAATATCCGATCATGCCGAGTTCCTGCCTGAAGCTAACTGGTCAGAACGTTCGGCAGTCGGTGGCGTTTTAAACCAATGAGAGGCTCGCGATGTGCTATAGATTTTTAGGATTTGTATTATTAATGTTATGCCTTACCCCTGTTCTCGCTGTTACCAGCCCGATTGATTACCATAAAGCTGTCTATGCCTTGCACGAAAAACAAATCGCACAGCACACGATTCGTACAGAAGAAGAAAAGGGTAAATACGAAGGGGCGAGCGCTGGCAAATATAGTTATGTGGATACGCGCTACTATGATGCTGTAGGTTGTGTCGCGTAAGCGAAAATAGGTCGACTTTTTTGTGGGAGATTGTGCTCACCCTCAAACTGAACGGATTTGTCCTGCTAACGAATAAAACTGGTCGGCAAAAGACACGAATATTTCTATGCTGGCGCCAATTATTTTATACCTGACCCGTCGTCAAAAAGGTGCTTTTTGTTATGCACAAAATCTGTGGATAACTTTGTGGATAACACTTTTTTCCTAAGCTAAATCCTTATCCGGTAACCAATTTT
>JANXWX010000147.1 GCA_025350915.1 Nitrosomonadales bacterium | reverse complement strand
CAGAAATCAAGAAAAAGAGGATGCCCATTATGACCAGATGAAATTAGGCGTGTGAGTTAGCGCCTTCAGGCGCTTCATGTTTTTGCCCCTTTGAGGGGCTAACAAAGATAAACCCCCGGCTTTGCCGGGGGTAACTTAATTTTTCAACCTTGATATGCCTTTGTGCACTAAGCGGACAATAAGCAAAATTTTTAATCCGCTGTCATAATATTACCTGCAACTACTCCTCATCCCATGATACATGAAACACGTTTCAAAATTTTCCAATCAACCCGATCAGGACACCAGCAAAATGCGCGTCGACAAATGGCTGTGGGCGGCGCGGTTTTTCAAGACGCGTTCGTTGGCGATTGATGCGATTGACTCTGGCAAGGTGCTGGTGAATGAGGAGCGGGTGAAACCTGCTAAACCGATCGATATTGGTAATTTACTGGCGATACGACTTGGGCCATATACCTTTGTTGTGGAGGTGCTGGGACTATCAGACAAACGCGGCCCGGCACCGCAGGCACAGAAACTCTATAAAGAAACTGAAGAAAGCATAAAAAAACGCGAAGCACTGGCGTTTGAGCGCAAGGCGCAAGCGCAGGTAGTGCAGCACGGCGAAGGCCGGCCCACCAAAAAAGACCGGCGCGAGATTGAGCGCTTCAAGAGCGGAGCTTGGTAATGCGGGCAAGACGTTTTGCTTGGGTTTTATTTGTCGCATTGAGTTTATTTAGTATTGCCAGTTTTTCTGCAGACTATCCCACCTATGATGAAGTAAAGCGTGACTATGCCGCTTCAGATGCCCTGCTGCTGGACCGCAATGGTGTGGTGTTGCAGGCTTTGCGCATGGACAAGAAGGTGTTGCGCCTGCCGTGGGTAGCGCTGGATGATTTGTCGCTGGCGATGCGCGATACGCTGGTGCTGGCCGAAGACAAAAATTTTTACGAGCATGGCGGGGTGGATTGGAAGGCGGTAGTGGCAGCGGCATGGAGTAATATTATCCAGCGCGGTAACAAGGGACGTGGTGCGAGCACGTTGACGATGCAGCTGGCCGGGTTGCTTGATCCGGCCTTGCGGCCTACCAAGGATGGCAGCCGCAGCTTGAGCCAGAAGTGGGACCAGATGGGTGCCGCGCGCGAGCTGGAAAAAACCTGGAGTAAACCCGAAATTCTCGAAGCGTATTTCAACCTGGTGCCGTTTCGCGGCGAGTTGATCGGCATCAACGCGGCCTCACAACGATTGTTCGGCAAACATCCTTCCGGCCTGAACCGCAACGAGGCGCTGTTGCTTGCTGCTTTGTTGCGCGGCCCCAATGCCAGCGGCAACAAGGTGAGCCAGCGTGCCTGTGTGCTGGGTCGCAGCATTGCCGGGGACGTGGGTTGCAAGGTGCTGCATGATTTGGCGATAGCCAGTTTTGAAAGCAGCTATCAAGTACCGCAGGAAGACCTGGCCCCGCATCTGGCGCGCCGCTTGCTAACCAAACCCGGTGAGCATATCAGTTCCACCCTTTCAAAAAAATTACAGCGTTTTGCACTGGATGCAGTGAAGCAGCACCTCATGGGGTTGAGCGAGCGCCATGTGGAAGATGCGGCCATAGTGGTGCTGGATAACGCCACCGGTGATGTACTGGCTTATGTGGGCAGCAGCGGTAAGCTTTCTGCAGCGGCAAACGTGGATGGCGTGATGGCTTTGCGGCAGGCGGGATCTACACTTAAGCCGTTCTTATATGAACTGGCGCTGGAGAAAAGATTGCTGACGGCAGCCTCAATACTTGACGATAGTCCGCTTAACCTGACCACACCTTCGGGTTTGTATATTCCGCAGAATTACGACAAGGAGTTCAAGGGCCCGGTGAGCTTGCGTGTGGCGCTTGCTTCCTCGCTGAATATTCCTGCTGTGCGCACATTGGCCTTGATCGGGCTGGAGCCATTTCACAATCGCTTGCATGAAGTGGGGCTGGAGAGTTTGACCGAATCGGCGCAGTTTTATGGTTATTCTCTGGCGCTGGGTTCAGCCGAGGTGACGTTGCTTACCTTGAGCAACGCGTATCGAACCTTGGCCAATGGCGGTGTGTGGAAACCGGTGCGCTTTAGATTGGATGAAGCGCAGGGCAAGGGGCGCCGTGTGATGGATGCACGCGCCAGTTTTATTGTGGCGGATATTCTGTCAGACAATAACGCGCGTGCGCTGACATTTGGTTTGGATAATCTGTTGGCTGTGAGCACCTGGGCCGCGGTGAAAACCGGCACCAGCAAGGATATGCGTGACAACTGGTGTATAGGTTTTAGTGATCGCTACACGGTGGGAGTTTGGGTGGGCAACTATTCCGGCGCGTCGATGTGGGATGTTTCCGGTGTGACCGGTGCCGCGCCGATTTGGCATGAGGTGATGAATTATCTGCACAGTGACCGTCCCGGTACAGCAAAGCCGCCGCCTGCGGGGCTGGTGGAAGGTGAAGTGAAGATGGATACTGCGGTGGAATCTACTCACAAGGAATGGTTCATCAACGGCACCGAACCGGGTGAGTTGAATGTGCATGCAACTTTTGCCAGCACGCGCACGCCGAAAATCATTTATCCGGGCAAGGGCACGCTGATTGCGCTTGATCCGGATATTCCGGCAGGGCGGCAATGGATAGAGTTTACCGCCAGCCCGCAGCCGCCGGATTTACGCTGGGAGCTGGATGGTAATGAATTGAAGACAGATGATGGCCAGCTGTCATGGCAACCCGTGTATGGCAAGCATCAGCTTATTTTGCTGGATGCAGCAGGGCAGGAACTGGACAGGGTGGGATTTGAGGTGCGCGGTGGGGCGGCAAACTGAGCATCACTGTCGTCATGCTTCGGCGGGTTCAGCACGAACGGAATTTATTTAGCGCTTGATCTTCGCCAGAAACACCGTTACTTCTTCACGGTCATGATAGAGTTGCTTGGCCTGTAGCCGATATTTGAACCCCTTTTTATCCAGTACTTCACGTATTCCGTTTAACGCTTCAGCCAAGGCTTCCACCCGTTTTTTCATTGGCAGCTTAAGGTTAAAAATAGCGCGGTTGGTCGCGCCGGTAGCCACCCAGTCGCTAACCAGTGCAGCCACTCTGCCCGGCTGTTCGATCATGTCGCATACCAGCCAATCTACGGTGTGCTTGGGGCGGAAGCGGAAGCCATCCTGCCGCAGGTGCTTGACGGAAGGGTGCTCGGCGACAACGCCTTTGAGGGGGCCGTTATCAACGGCCACAACCTGCATGCCGAGCTGCACCAGGTGCCAGGTCCAGCCACCGGGGGCGGCACCCAGATCAACCGCGTGCATGCCTTGTTTGAGCCATTGTGATTTTTCTTCAGTAGATAAAAATACCTCGAAAGCTTCCGCCAGTTTCAGTACAGAGCGGCTGGGTGCCTCAAACGGCATTTTCATGCGCAGGATGCCCATGGCTGCGTTGGCGCTGTTACGCGGATCACTGGTGCCGATCAATGCGCGGATTTTGTCGGGGAAAAAAATATGCAGGCGGGGCAGGGTGGGGTCATCCAGCAGGCGTCCGCTGGCGCGCAACTTTTCTTCCAGCAGGGGTTGAAAGCGGCGGATAAAACCCGAGAGTGTTTTGCCTTCATTGGTGTCCGGCGTTTCCAGCCACAGGGTACCAAATTGTGCAGGTGTGTCTGGTATTGCAGCAAGCAGGGGTGTCAGGCGGTCGCGTTCGGGTAGCTCGTCAATTTCAGTAACCAGGTTGATCAGCTGGCGCGCGAAAGTCAGCTGGGCATAGGTGAGGCGGGGTTTGCCCTGCACGATGATGAATCCGCTGTTAGCTTCGGATTCTGTAGAAGAGGCCTGTGTTTCCTGCAGACAGTCGCGCTCGAAGCCGGGTCGGCAATACAGCAACCATTGTTGCGACTTTGTTGTTTGTGTTGTATTCATGGCGCGCATGCTAGGCAAGATGGTTGTGCGGGTCAATCATTATCGGTTGTTATGTGGGTACTTTGATTACTTAAGGCTGACTAAGTAAACGTCTGGCTAATAATGATCCCATATCTCTTCTACCATCAGCGATCAGCATAATATAGGTTGGTCCGATGATTCTATAAATAACGCGATAGGGTTTGAAGAATGATTGGCGGTATTCACGGATGCCAAGTTCAATCAGTTCTTTAGGGTAAGAGCCACGTTCTGGGTATGCGGGTAAACTTTCAATAACAGACTCCATGCTATTCAACACATAGTCTGCATTAGCTGGATGATCATGATTGGCGATGTAATCGTATATATCCTCAAGATCATAATACGCATTTTCAGTGAGCATAACCTCGTAATGC
>JANXWX010000143.1 GCA_025350915.1 Nitrosomonadales bacterium | reverse complement strand
CATGGCAGTGCAGCAACAACCAACCCAGCTTCCGATTGGACAGCTGTTGATGTCCAAAGGGGTGATCAGCGAAGATCAGCTGCGTATTGCCGTTCAGGAACAGCACAAAAACCACCAGCCAATCGGGTCTTTGCTGGTACGGCTGGGCTTTCTGTCCGAAGCGACCATACGCGATGTGCTCTCGGAAAATCTGGGCAAGGAAAGCATCGACCTCACCACCGTCATCATCGACTCAGCCGCCATCGCGCTGATACCCAAAGACGTTGCCCGACGCTACCAGCTACTCCCCTTGTCGGTTGACGCCGCCAATAATCATCTGATTCTCGCCGTTGCAGACCCGAATAATATTCTGGCGCTCGACCAGGTTCGTGCCCTGCTGCATGGCAAATATCAACTGACCACGCAGGTAGCCAGCGAATCCGACATCGTTCGCGCGATCGATCAATATTATGGTTTTGAACTGTCAATCGACGGCATTCTTCACGAAATCGAACCCGGTGATATGGAGTACCAGACCATTAACCAGGGTGTCACTGAATTTAGCCAACCGGTCGTGAGGCTGATCGACGCGCTGTTTACCGAGGCCGTGCAACAAGGTGCCTCCGATATTCACTTTGAACCAGAGAGCAGCTTCCTGCGCATACGCTACCGTGTCGACGGTGTCTTGCGTCAGGTAAGAAGCCTGCATAAAAGTTTTTGGCCCGCCATGGTTGTGCGCATGAAGGTAATGAGCGGCATGAACATTGCCGAAACCCGCGCACCACAGGATGGCCGCATGTCGTTGCGACTGTCTGGCCGCCCCATTGATTTTCGCGTGGCCTCACACCCCACCACGCATGGCGAAAACGTGGTCCTGCGTATCCTGGATCGGCAGAAGGGCATAGTGCCTATCAACCAGATCGGTCTCGATGATGTAGCCCTCAACACACTCAAGCTGATCATCGCCAAACCGGAGGGCATCATCCTGGTAACCGGCCCCACCGGTAGCGGTAAAACCACGACCTTGTATTCAGTGCTTAATCACGTCAACACCGAGTCAGTCAACATCATGACACTGGAAGACCCGGTGGAATACCCTATTCCGTTGATACGCCAATCCTCCGTTAACGAAGCGGCCAAACTCGATTTCGCCAGCGGTATCCGATCCATGATGCGACAAGACCCGGATATTATTCTGGTCGGCGAAATACGTGACCACCCCACTGCCGAGATGGCGTTCCGCGCCGCGATGACCGGCCATCAGGTGTACTCTACACTCCACACCAATTCGGCCATCGGCGCGATACCGCGCCTGCTCGACATCGGCATCCTGCCCGACATCATGGCAGGCAATATCATCGGTATCATCGCGCAACGGCTGGTGCGCGTGCTGTGCCCGCATTGCAAATATTCTTATCACCCCGATGCAACCGAACGAAAACTGCTGGGTATCCGCGCTGACGAAGACTACAAGTTGTATCGCGCTGCGGGCTGTGAACTGTGCAATCACCAGGGCTATAAAGGCCGCCTTGCGATTATGGAGCTGCTCAAAATGGATAGCGACCTCGATGACCTGGTGGCACACCGTGCCAGCATCCGCGATCTGAAGCAGGCTGCCCTGGACAAAGGTTTCCGCCCGCTCGCATCCGATGGTTTGCAGCGCGTACTGCAAGGCATTACCTCACTCTCCGAGGTCGCCCGGGTCGTCGACTTAACCGATCGCATGAGCTAGGAAAACTATCGTGGCAATGTACTCTTACAGGGCGATCAATCAACTCGGCAAAAGTGCCAAAGGCATGCAGGACGCCGCCAATCTGATCGACCTCGAATTGCACCTGAAGCGCAGCGGACTGGATTTGATCAGCGCACGACTGGTTGAAAGTCGCTCGTCGTTTGGACTAAAAAAAATCAAGCGCCCGGATTTGATCACCTTCTTTTTCAACCTGGAGCAGCTCACACGCGCCGGTGTGCCACTGCTGGAGTGCCTGGCTGATCTGCGCGACAGCATGGAAGAGCCGGTATTCCGTGAAATTATTGCCAACCTGGTGAAGTCTATCGAAAGCGGAAAAAAACTTTCCCAGGCGATGGCGCAACACCCCAATGCTTTTGACAAAATTATCGTCAGCCTGACCAATGCAGGCGAGGAAAGCGGACGCCTGGTGGATGTGTTTAAACATCTTACTGAATCCATTAAATGGCAAGATGAACTGGCCGCACAAACCAAAAGTATGTTGATCTATCCCATATTCGTTGGGAGCGTGGTACTGGGTATTACATTTTTCCTGATGATCTATCTGGTGCCGCAACTGGTTGGCTTCATCAAGGGCATGGGCATGGAGATCCCCTTTCAGACGCGTTTGCTGTTGGCGACTTCCGGCATCTTCGTCAATTACTGGTACATCATCCTCGCGTTGCCACCGTTTCTTTTCGGCGTCTACAAGGGCGCTTTGTTATTGAACCCAAACCTTCAATACCATCTGGACAAATTAAAGCTGCATATCTGGCCTACCGGCCCGATCTTGCGCAAGATCATACTGGCTCGTTTTGCCAATACCTTCGCCATGATGTATTCATCCGGCATCACCATTCTTGATTGTCTTGCCAACTCCAGAGATCTGGTCAACAACCAGGTCATTTCGAGAAGCCTGGAGCAAGTCGTGCGTGAAATTGAAGCCGGCAAGAATCTCACCCAGAGTTTTGCCCACACCGGTATTTTTCCGGCCCTGGTCGTTCGTATGCTCAAGGTGGGTGAAGCAACGGGACAATTGGACCTGGCTCTCCTGAATGTCAGCTATTTTTACGATCGCGATGTTAAAGATTCCATTAAAAAAGTTCAGGCCATGATTGAGCCTACGATGACACTTATCCTTGGTCTGCTGTTGGGCTGGGTCATGCTCTCGGTACTTGGACCAATTTACGACATCATAGGCAAGGTTAAAATCTAATGGGCACATTTATAAATTCAAACTTTGCGAGCAGCCGCTTTGCGTCTTGCCTGCGAACACCACTTGTCGCGATAGGGCTTTGCTCACAAAAGTTAATGCGAGCAGCCTTTGCAAGGCTTGCCTGCGAAACCCTCTTCGCTTACATATTTAATATATGCTGCGCTCATAAATTAGCTTCGCGCCTTGTCTCGCTTAGAATTTTGAATTCCTAAAGGCACCCAATGTCCCGCAAAATTCTCTTCTTCCTGAGCTCCGACAAATTCCATGCACAAACCTGGAAAAACGGGGAACTTGGAAAGCCCATCTACTTTTTAAATAGTGCGGAAGGACTGGAACAACTTTCTGACTTTTTACGTTCGCATCGCGACCCCACCTATATCCTGGTCGACTTGATAGAGGAAGACTTCAGACATGAAGTGGTGCCACATCTCACTGGCTCCAACCATCATGATCTGGTCCTGCGTAAATTTGAACAATATTATCGCAGCACACCTTTCCGCCTGGCACGCAGGCAGCGGAGACAAAGTGAAGGGCGACGCGATGATGAGATATTGTTTTCGGCCCTCACCAACCCGGCCCGAATTACAGCATGGCTGGAATTATTGCTCCTGCACGAAACCCCTATTGCAGGCATATATTCCCTGCCCCATGCAAGCATTCCACTGGTGAAAGAAATTGAATATGATCAATTGCTATTGCTCTCGTGGGAAAAAGACGCCGGTTTGCGCCAGAGCTATTACTATAATCAACGCTTGCGCTTCTCGCGCCTGACTCCGCTAAATACCAACACGTCGTTTGCCGAAGCGGTAGCTGCAGAAACTGCGCGCACCTATCAATATCTGCAAAGCCTAAGCCTGACCCCTCGCGGTGAGCTGCTCAAGGCACACATTATCTGTCACGCGCAGGATAAAGAGCTGCTGGACGCTAGCTTGCCCAGTAACAACCATATCCAATATGCGTATATTGATATGCAACAGCTCGGCAAACGACTCAAATCAAAAAATACATTTACTGATTCTGACGCCACTCCAATTTTTCTGCATCAGCTTGCAATAAAACCCCCTCGCGGAAACTATGCAAGCTCCGAACACAGACATTTTTATTTTTTGTGGCAGACAAAACGCGCGCTATTTGGGCTCGCCGCAGCAACTGCGCTGGTTTGTATCGTCTGGAGCGGTTTTGCCTTTATGCAATCAAGCGGTGTTGACGCTGAAATTGAAACGCTCAATTTGCAATCCAATCGCATCATGGCACAGTCCAGAGAAATCACTCATGATTTCCAGAATGACATTCTGAACAAGGATGGCAGCACCGTAACTGCAACCGACATGAAAACTGCCGTTACCTTGTTCAGAAAACTGCAATTCTACTCGATGCCCCCGCAGAAAATACTTAAGGAGCTGACGACCGCTCTGGATAGTTTCCCGCGTATTCGCACGATCAAACTTGGATGGCAAGCGAGCAACCTGCCGGGTAGCAGCTATCCATCACAGGTAATTACTTACAATGGTGAACTGGCAGATTTCGGGAAGAATTACCGCAGTGCACTTGACTATCTCGATCGCTTCCAGCTCGCACTGACCCGCGCAGGTTATACGGTTACCCCCATAAAAATGCCGCTGGATTTTAGCAGCAAGGGAAGCATCAGCGCTGATATCCGCGAGAGCTCGGACAAGCCATCGGAGTTCTCGCTTAAAATTATCTGGAGACCACAGGAATGACCTTCTCCCAATCTGATTTTCCGCATATCAAATGGAGCTTGCTGACCTTCTTGCTTACCCTGACGTTGGGGGGAACAGCCGTATTCTTTAGTCAGAAGATTGCCCATAAAGCACAAACCACCTTGCTTAATGCCCAGCAGCAATTAAAGGATGCGCGCAACAGGCTCAATGCAGCGCGCGATGACCAAGCCAATATGTCCGACTACACCCAGGAATACTCGGCAATACAGCGTCTTGATATTATTGGCGATGAGCAACGCTTAAATCTGATTGAAGACCTCGATACATTGCGCAGACGTAACCGGGTAATAGACTTCAAATACACCATCGCCCCACAACAAATCTACACCCCCTCACCCGCATTGGACAGTGGAAACTTTATTCTTAAATACAGCAGTATGAAGCTGCAAATTGAACTGTTACATGAAGAGCAGCTGATCAATTTTTTTGACAGCTTGCGCCACGACATCAATGGCTGGTTTATACTCGACAAGTGCTCACTGGAAAGAGTTTCTGCCACCTCTGCACAACTCAAGGCAGACTGTGAAGGGGGCTGGTTTACAATGAAAAACAGGAATGCAAAATGATCCTTTTGAAGACAAAACGGGCATCTCTGTCATTTTCCAGCGGCCTCTTGTTATCAGCCGCACTGTTCGGCGCTATCTCGATTCCTGCAGCAGAAGCCGGTCAACTTGGCCGGCTTTTCTTTACCCCCGAACAACGATC
>JANXWX010000129.1 GCA_025350915.1 Nitrosomonadales bacterium | reverse complement strand
CAGAAATCGGGAAGTTTTTTGCGGTACACTACATGACAGTGAGCCGCGCTGTAAGAAAATTTGAATAAAAATAAAGGATTATCCAAATATGGGTTTTGCTAAATGTTGGAATGTTAGAACTGACCCTGAGGTCCCGCTGCTGGAGGTGATGAATGAATTGGTACAGCGTTACCCCGAGGTGCGCTTTTCCAGCCTGCCGCATATTGGCGAGGGAGATAAACGCCAGCTAGAGCTGGGGGTGAAGGGCGAAAATTTAAAGGTCGGTGAAGCGATGTTGTGGTTAAAGCAGCAAGTCGAGCAGATGAATTTAATCTGGACCGACGCTACACCCCGCTAAACCCCACAATCAACTCATCGTTGAGCCAGGTATGCAAACTTTCGGCAGCCACAATCGCCGCTTCAGTTTCTGAAAATTCCTCGATCAAGGCAGCGCACACTTCAGCAAACGACGTTCCTTGGAGCAGTTGCAGCAGGGCTGCATGTTCAACCGCATTGATAGTGCGGAAGTGCGGCTTCCATCCTTTACGCCAGATCAATAGCCAGCTTGGTTCAGCCAGTTTTTCTGACGCAGGTGGTGTCTGTTCCTGATCGAGCGCATGCCATATGCTCACACTGTTATAGCGCAGCGGGCTTAAATGCAGGGTGGGTGTAAACTGAAAACTGAGGGTTTCCCACGCGCTGGAGGGCAGGCCTGAAAGTGCATCCCCCTTGATCGGCGTGGCATCCGCTGCATCAAACGCCTGCCGCAATTGCCAGTCGAGCATGGCCAGCTCGGCAATATCGCCATCGTCAGGAAACCTTACCGCCAGCCAGCCCGGGAAAGTCGCACCGTAGCCGCGCAGGTTGCGATACGTGGAGGGAGACACTTCAATATATTCTCGCGCAGCCGCTTCAAATGTTTCATCACCCAAATAGCCCCAGGTTTTATCAAAGGTGTCCTGCAGGTTTTCAAGCAGCCGGGCGCGATACGCATTGTGATAAATATGCAAACGGTGATCAACCGTAATGCGCCCACCGGCAACCACTTCCTCGGCAATGCTGCTGGGGCGGTTGAGTAAATGGTCATGCAAAGACACTTGCAACTCGTTTAAATTTTGTCTGGTTAAATTTTGCGCCTTCATGCGGCCACCTTTTGCACTTCAAACACCTCTGCTGCAATGCTGCGTGCGCGGTTCAGCTCGGCAAGCAATTCACCCAGCTCGGGAATATTGTCATCGCGCTCTATCATCGTGGCCACCTTGCCAAAACGTTTACAGGTGTAGCGGTACAAATCCCACACCGGCTCGGCCACCGGGTGGTCGTGCGTATCCACAATGTAATCGCCATGGTCACTATGCCCCGCCAGGTGAATTTGCTGCACCCTTTCAACCGGCAGATGATCCAGAAACGCCGTCGCGCTAAAACCGTGGTTAATGCTGCTCACGTAAATATTATTCACATCCAGCAACAGCAAACAATCCGCCTGTTCACTTACTTCCTTAAGAAACGCCCACTCGCTCATCTCCGAGCTTCGGTAATCCAGATAGCTCGACACATTTTCCAGCAAGATGCGCCGCCCCAGCAGCTCTTGTACCTGGCTCACATGCTGCACCACCAGCTTCAGTGCTTCTTCGCTATAGGGCAACGGCAGCAGGTCATGCGTGTTGCGGCCCTGCACACCGGTCCAGCATAAGTGGTCTGAAATCCACATCGGCTGCACGTGGTCTGCCAGCGCTTTAAGCTCTTTTAAATACTCCTTATCCAGCCCGTCGGTAGAGCCGATTGATAACGAAACACCATGCATCACCAGCGGATACTTTACCATGATTTTATTCAGGTGGTCGAGCGGCAGGCCGCCTTTCAACAGATAGTTTTCTGAAATAATCTCCAGCCAGTCCACCGGCTGCGCTTCCCTTAAAAAATCGGGGTAATGTACCGGGCGCAAGCCCAGGCCAAAGCCGGGCGAATTTTTTGTGAGGGAAGTGGGAGATGGTTTCATTCGCACGCCTATATTAAAAATGATGAAAGTTTTTTATCCTGTGCATCGGTCAGCTAATATTAGAAAGGCCGAACATCTTGGCAAGGTTACCGTTCGTCCTGAGCTTGTCGAAGGACTTGCTGTATGTCATCAGCTTATTAAACGTACTAACCAACGCACCGGATAAAAAATCCAGGTTTTTTCACCCGGACTTTTTACAGGCTAGCTTAAGACTTGGCTACTTTGCCGCCGTTATCTTTGCATTCCATTGCGCTCATTGCCTTAAAGCCATGGCCTTTGCAAGCATTCATACCCTTGCATGCATTCTCTGCAGTCTTGCAATCACTCGTACCTTTGCATGAATTGATGCCTGTGCAATGAACTATAGGACCAGCTTCCATTGCCGGAGCAGCAGCCATGTGTTTAGCAGCATTGGCAGACATTGAAAGCGCCATAAAAGCAGAAAGAGCAGCGATTTTTGCACCGTTAGATTGAATAGACATTATTTTTTCCCTTTAATATACAAGTAAATGAAAGAGTGTTGTGGCAAATGCCGCCCAAAACACCGTTAAACGAAGCCAGGATAAAAGGCCCTCGTCGAAAGCATTCAAAAACATCGGAGTTGAATGCCCTCTGCATGGTAGTCGAACTACGCCAAAAATCCTTACGTTTTAATCATAGATTGGCTAGTTCTCGCCTAAAATTTCAGCAAAATACCGCTGAAATTGCAGCAATAGCGGGGTGGGTGAGGGGAGAGAGGAACCCGTTCCTCTCTTGATAGGGGGTGGGAGGGGTTTAAAAGCGTCATCAGTAGTGTCCGGCAATTTAACTAAATAGATTCAATTGGTTATCATATCCATGCGTATTCATTTGTGTCTCCATATTTTTAAGTAATTGATCAAGCGGTGTTTTCTCAAAAAGAGTGAGATTCAAAATTTGCGGAATGGAGTATAACGAAGCCTCGATATTGAGCCGTTTTTTGACGATGGCGACCAAGACATAAATGGTGATGGCAATCCATATTTGAGTCTTCACCGCATTCTCGGTGGTGCCGTAAAACCGCTTGATCCGGAGATGCTGCTTGATCCATTTGAAGAATAGCTCGACCTGCCAGCGGCAACGATAAAGCTGCGCGATCGTCAGCGCTGGCAAGTCGAAGTTGTTGGTCAGAAAGACCAGATGCCTGTCGTGTTGGGTATCGTAGAACTTGATGCGCCTGAGGTGTTGCGGGTAATCCTTGCTCGCCTTCGGCGCGGTCAACGCAATGGTCTGATCGCAACGAAGACCGGTGGATTTGTCCACGGCGCGCGAGTAGATGCGCCGACAGAGCAGATTGGATTTGCCACGAGTAACGAAGAATGCTTGTGCTTGATGCAGTGTGTGCCAGCGGGCGAAATCGGTGAAGCCACGATCCATGATGTAAAAGCTGCCGGCTTCGGGTGTCAGGATGTCGAGCACATTGACCTCGTGCATCTTGCCATCGCTGATGTGGATGAAGGTTGGAATATTGCCGCGCAAGTCGAGCAGCGTATGCATCTTGACCGCTGCTTTTGCCTGACGAAATTGTGCCCATGGAAAGACGCGCAAGCACAGGTCGATCGTTGTAGTGTCCAGTGCATACGCAGTCTGTTTCAGTTCCACGGCAAAGCTGTCGTTGATGTAAAGTTTTCTGGCGATCTGAATAAGGCTGAGCGCGAAGCTTTCGTAGATTCGCCAGTCGCGGGATTCGTTGGCATCGGCCAGCGTGCTCTTGGCGATGTTGCCACGGATACCCAAGTGATAGAGTTTTGCTTGGTGTGCGCGCAAACAGGTTTCGATATCGCGCAGGCTCTCGCGGTAGGTAGGCTGCGCGAAGGCCATGCAGAGAAATTGGTCGAGATGCGAAAACGTGAGAGTAGGATACCGACTTGGGTATTTGGCTACGCATTGACGGAATGTGTGTAATGGCAGATGCGCCATTAACTGAGCGAACACCAATTTCCCTGCATGCATATCCAGACTCCCGACCAAAGTCGAAAGTCTGCTGCAAGTTGAAATCGGTTACAAAGAAATTGCGCATTTAATAAATTGTATTCAATTGGTTACTATGAATTCAAACTCGAATCTCCGGACAGCACTGATCTATTCAAAAGAAGGTGCAACGATGAATAGCGAAATTTCTCTCGATTACCGGTGCGCCGTTAAATCTCCAACAGATGCGCATTACGCGCGAACGCTGAGCAACATGCTGGAGAGTGCGCCCAATCCGCTGAGCATAGAATGTGCTCAGGACGATGCACCGTTCTCCGGCCGCTTCAATATGCGGGCGTG
>JANXWX010000121.1 GCA_025350915.1 Nitrosomonadales bacterium | reverse complement strand
CAGGTCTTTTACCAGAGCAAGCTTGGTTTTTGAACTTGCATTGCTGCGATCAAGTTGTAGCGCCTTGTCATAAGCCTGGCTGGCCATTTTTGCGTAAATATCACCCAGGTTTTCATGCGCTGTTGAGTAGCTGGGATGGGTGCGTATAGCCTTTTCCAGCGCAACTTTGGCCCTGTCATATTGCCCTTGTGCAGCATAGATCACGGCCAGGTTGTTATATGGCTCGGGCAATTCCGGATGGTCTTCGGTCAGGGCGGTATAAATTCGTATCGCATCTTCAGTTTGACCCTGCTCAGTCAGCATAACCCCTTTAAGAAAACGTGCTTCCGCGTCTTTGGGCTGGTGTATCAAGAAAGCGTCAATTTTGCTGAGCGCTTGCGAGTATTGCCCTTGCTTGTAAAGTTTATTGGCTTCCTGAATCTCGGCTGCGGACGAATTGAGGCTGAAACACAATAAGAGCGCGCCCAATAGCATGTTAAGTGCAACAAAGTAATTAAAGCGGTTGAATCTGATCATCAGTATATTTTCTAAACTTGCGTAGTTGAATGGAGACCCATCAAAAGGGCTTGAATTCTACCAAAAAAGGGTGCTTCTTTCATTACTTATAAAATCTACCGGCCAGCTTACACGCAAGTGGGGAGTGATTTCGGTTAAAATTCAATTTTTAACGGCATCCAAAAATCCTGTATGAGTAGCAAACCAACTGTCCCTGCCGCTACCGCCAGCGGCTCTAATTTTATCCGCAGCTTGATTGAAGCTGATCTCGCCAGCGGCAAGCACAAAAGCATAGTAACCCGCTTCCCGCCTGAGCCTAACGGTTATTTGCATGTGGGCCACGCCAAATCTATCTGTCTGAATTTCGGACTCGCCAGGGACTTTCAGGGCAAATGCAACCTGCGCTTTGATGATACCAATCCCGAAAAAGAAAGCGAAGAGTATGCGCGTTCAATTCAGGATGACGTGCAGTGGCTGGGCTTTGAGTGGAATGGCGAGGTGCGCTGGGCATCGGATTATTTTGAGCAACTTTACCAATATGCGGCTGAGCTGATAAAACAGGGCAAAGCGTATGTAGAGGACTTGAGTGCGGAGGATATGCGCGTGTATCGGGGTACGTTAACGCAGCCGGGTAAAAACAGCCCTTTCCGTGATCGTACCGTGGCCGGGAATCTGGATCTGTTTACACGTATGCGGGCGGGAGAGTTTGCCGATGGCGCCAAAGTGTTGCGCGCCAAAATCGACATGGCGTCACCCAATATCAATTTGCGCGATCCGGCGATTTACCGCATCCGCAGGGCGCACCATATCCGCACCGGAGACCAGTGGTGCATCTATCCGATGTACGACTACACCCACTGCATCTCAGATGCGCTCGAAGGCATCACCCATTCGTTGTGTACGCTGGAATTTGAAGATCACAGGCCACTCTACGACTGGGTGCTGGACCAGTTGCCGGTACCCTGCCATCCGCAGCAGACTGAATTTTCGCGGCTGGAATTGCATTACACCATCACCAGCAAGCGCAAGCTGCTGCAACTGGTAAATGACAAGCATGTAAGCGGTTGGGACGATCCGCGTATGCCCACCATCATCGGTATGCGCCGTCGGGGTTACACGCCGGAGGGTATTCGTGAATTTGCCAAACGGATTGGTATTTCAAAGAGCGAAAATATTGTCGATATGGCGGTGATGGAAGGCGCGATTCGTGAAGATATGGAAGGGCGCGTACCCAGGGTCATGGCTGTGATTCATCCGCTTAAGGTGACTATCACCAATTATGACGGAGCGCAGTCTCGCGAAGCAGGCTTTCATCCTAATCATCCCGAGTTTGGCAGCCGTATGGTGCCTTTTTCCCAGGAACTCATTATTGAAGCGGAGGACTTTGCCGAAGTACCGCCGGAAGGTTGGCAACGACTCACTTTGGGTGGTGAAGTGCGCTTGCGTTACAGCTATGTCATGCGCTGCGACGAGGCCGTGAAAGACGCATCAGGCAAGGTAGTCGAGTTGCGTTGCAGTATCGACCACAATACGCTGGGTAAAAACCCTGAAGGCCGCAAGGTAAAAGGCGTGATACATTTTCTCTCGCGTGAACATGCGCTGCCTGCGGAAATACGTTTGTATGACCGGCTATTTACCGTACCGGAACCCGATGCGGATAAAAACGTGGATTTCAGTACCTATCTGAACCCGCATTCACTGACAGTGGTGCAGGGTTGGGTTGAGCCTTGTGTGAAAGATGCACCGGCGGAAACGCGCTACCAGTTTGAGCGTCTTGGTTACTTTTGTACTGACCGTCATGATCATCAGCCTGGTGAAAAGCAGGTGTTTAACCGGACGGTGACATTGAAAGATTCCTGGACAAAAGCGTGATCAATTTTTGAAGGCAAAGGAGAGCTGGCGATGAACGAAGACAGTGTATTGCCTGACGATGTAAAAATGGAGTCGCTTAAAAATGTCACCATGGTCACCTATGGCCTTTATGCTTTCTCTTATTTTGCGGGTATCACCGCGATCATTGCGATTGTGCTCAATTACATCAAGCTGGAGGAGGTTGCCGGCACCTGGCTGCAAAGTCATTTCCGCTGGCAGATGCGTACCTTCTGGTTTGGTTTGTTGTGGGCAATCATCGCTTTTATAACGATGCCGATTCTGATTGGTTTCGTCATACATTTTGTCAATTGCATCTGGATCGTATACCGTGTTATCAAAGGCTGGCTATATTTCAACGATAATAAACCCATGCCTGTCTGAGTTAATCCACTATGTTAAAAATTTACAATACCCTCTCCCGCGACAAGCAGTATTTCATTCCCATTGAGCCGAACAAGGTGCGCATGTATGTGTGCGGCATGACGGTGTACGACTATTGCCATGCCGGACACGCAAGGGTAATGGTGGTGTTTGATATGGTGTATCGCTGGCTGAAGGCATCCGGTTATGAAGTTAATTTTGTGCGCAATATTACCGACATCGACGACAAGATTATCAAGCGTGCGGCAGAAAATGGCGAGTCCATCCATCAGCTGACGCAGCGATTTATTGATGCGATGCATGAAGATGAACGTGCCCTGGGTGTGCTGGAACCCGATCATGAGCCGCGTGCAACACAATATGTGCCGCAGATGCTTGCGATGATCGCGCAGCTGGAGAAAAACGGTCTGGCATATCGCGCAGTGGATGGTGATGTGAATTACGCCGTGCGCAAGTTTGCAGGCTATGGCAAGTTGTCGGGCAAGTCGCTGGAAGACTTGCGTGCGGGCGAGCGTGTGGATGTGGCGGAAGGAAAAACTGACCCGCTCGATTTTGTACTGTGGAAACATACAAAGGAAAGTGAGCCTGCTGAAGTAAAGTGGGACTCCCCCTGGGGTGTAGGACGTCCGGGCTGGCATATCGAATGCTCGGCCATGAGTTCAGAGTTGCTCGGCAAACATTTTGATATTCACGGCGGCGGTGCCGATTTGCAATTTCCCCATCATGAAAATGAGATTGCACAATCTGAAGGTGCCCACCTGAATGAGGATGGTAGTCATAGCCAGTTTGTGAATTACTGGATGCACAATGGTTTTGTGCGAGTGGATAACGAAAAGATGTCCAAGTCACTTGGCAACTTCTTCACGATACGCGAGGTCTTGCAAAAATTTGATGCGGAGGTATTTCGCTTCTTTATTTTGCGTGCACATTATCGTAGCCCGTTGAATTACTCCGATGTGCATATTGATGATGCAAAGAGCGGGCTGACACGTTTTTATACCGCTCTAAAATCTATCCCCGTTCGTCCTGAGCCTGTCGAAGGGTGGAAAATTGATTGGCAGGAGGCGCATGCACAGCGTTTCAAGGAAGCGATGGATGATGACTTTAATACTCCTGAAGCGATGGCCGTGTTGTTTGATCTGGCAAACGAAGTAAACAAAACATCTGATTGCTATTTGGCACAGCAGCTCCGAGCGTTGGGTAATGTGTTGGGTATATTGCAGCGTGATCCTGTAGAGTATTTGCAAGGCGGGGCAGTAGAAGGTGGTATGGATGATGCACTTATTAACGTGCAAATTGCCGCACGCGTTGCAGCAAAGCAGGCTAAAAACTTTGCCGAAGCCGACCGTATTCGCAAGGAGCTATTGGCAACAGGAATTGTGCTGGAAGATAGTGCTAGCGGCACCACCTGGCGTCGTGCTTAAAGTTGGCGCGTAGGCGAATGCAGACTATGTAACTAGAGTAAGGTGAACTCTGACTGTGGTGCTGTATCTACTGGGGTTAGCCCCCAGCCCACCAGTGCTGCTGGATAGTTTTGCCAGCCTGGGTCGGGTTTGAATTGCGCGGCCCAATCTAATACCTCGCTGGCAGGCATAGGGTGAGCAATGCCGTTACCCTGCGCCTTGTCACAACCGAGATTGAGCAGCAGTGCGCCATGTGCAGCGGTTTCCATACCTTCGGCAATGACATCACGTCTAAACACCCTGGCCATTTGCAGTATGCCTTCCACCAACGCACAATCTTCTTCATCGTCGAGCATATCCCTGACGAATGACTGATCTATCTTTAGTCTATCTACGGGCAGGTGGCGCAGATAGGCCAGTGAGGAGTAACCACTGCCGAAATCATCCAGCGAAATCGTGATCCCAATTTCCTGGCATGCGATGATGACCGAGCTCACATGATTCATATCCTTCAATGCGGTTGATTCGAGTATTTCAAGCTCAAGATTTTGCGCGGGCGATTCAGGGTGTAGTGCGAGAATGGACTGGATATTGGAAACAAAATCGTGTCGCTGCAACTGCCTTGCTGCGATGTTTACGCTTAATACCCAGTCATGTCCGGCATCGTGCCAATGTTTAATTTGGGTCAGTGCTTCGTTTAGCACCCAGTTACCAATACTGATAATCAAATTGGAATCTTCAGCGTAATGCAAAAATTCGTGGGGGCGCAGCAAACCCCTCTCTGGATGTTGCCAGCGCAACAAGGCTTCCATGCCGAAGACTTTGCCTGTCTTTAAATTGACCTTGGGCTGGTAGTGCAGGCATAACTCGTTGTGACCTAATGCCTGTTCGAGACGAGTTATTTGTTGATGACGTTCCTGTACCAGGTTATCCATGCTGGAATCAAACAAATGGAAACGGTTGCGTCCGCTTTGTTTGGCCTGGTACATCGCCTGGTCTGCATGGCGCAACAGGGTGTCGGTGTCGTTGCTGTCAAACGGGAAGATGGTGGCTCCGATACTGGAGGAAATTTTCAAAGTTACCTTGTCGATAACGAAGGGTCGCGCCATTTCCTCAAGGATGCGGGAAATTAAAATATCCACCTCATCGGATGAGCGCAGCTCGCTCAATAACAAAACAAACTCATCACCGCCCAG
>JANXWX010000030.1 GCA_025350915.1 Nitrosomonadales bacterium | reverse complement strand
ATATTGCTTCATCCAGCGGCCAACAGATTGGCATTCACGCCGTGCGCCTGTGCCACGGCTGAAACGGAAACGCCGGGCTGACGGCACACCGTGATCAGATCGGACTTGAATTCATTTGAATGGTTGCGGCGGTGGCGTGATGGGAAAACGGTAGTCATGATAGTGTCCACTTAAAATTGGTGGACACTATGTTCTTACATCATTAGGCTCCGTTCAAGGTGGTGGGGCTGGACGCTTACGAAGTGCACGGATATCCTACCGTTACATTTTCAGTTCAGACTAGACCGTGCAAAGCGAGTTACTTCTGAAACTAAATTTATTGCGTATGCAATTTGCTACGCACTGACTACATTGTCAATCAAAAACCAACAATATATATCACTCTACAGTTGATATTTCGTATCATGAAACAAAACAGGGTCAGCACATAAGTGCTGACCCTGTTTTTTCTACGCTTGAGCGCTTTTTAAATGACGCTTAAAACTCTCCGCTTGAACCTTTTTCCAGCATCTTCCAGATGGTGTTACGCACTTTCATTGTTGCGGCTTTCAGCTCAGGTGGCATTTTCTTGCCCATTTTGATCATCATATCCATGTTAAGTGTGTACAACCACAGGCCATCTTCTTGTTCAACGATGGTAACCCGGCAAGGGAGGAAAGCAGCCATGGCAGGGCTAAAGTCAACCATCATTCTTGCGGTTGCTGGAGAGCAATATGAAATCACACGCAACATCTTTTGCTTAACACTTGGATCACGCGCCTGCAGCTCATCAGACAAGGGCAACACACCCACTGCCTTTGTATTTTCATCAGTTGCAACTGTTGACAGTGCCGCCTCAATATCAGCTACGGTTACACCCGGCTTAACTTTCATCGCCCAGGTCGTTGCTACTGCGATGTCACCTTCAGATTTCACCCACTTGTCCCACATATCCATAAATGTGCTGCCGGAACCTTCTTCCAGATTACGCATCGCATGGATCGTACCGCAACCTGTTAGCTCGCTCAGCACCAATACAAGCAACAAAGCTTTAATAATATTTACCAGTTTCATGATTTATACTCTTCTTTAAGTTTAAAAAATTGTTTTAGTTGCGGCTTAATTGGGCATCACAACCGAAATTTGGGCGTAAAAATGGCGTCTTCATCTAAATCTCCCTACCAAACCAAATCGCCCAACAACCAGCGACGATGAGTCAGGATAATTAAATTGAAGACGCCATTCGCGTGACCAATTAACCGGTCACACCTTTAAAAATTTACTTCGCACCAGTCAGAATTGACTGAACCATGGTCTTGATGTACTCAGCCTTGATGTGGCCGTGTGGAGGCATTGTACCGCCCCATACACCGCTACCACCATTGGTTACAACATCGATCAAATGTGCTTCAGCTTTAGAGTCACCCTTGTATTTCGCCGTGATTTCGGAGAAACCAGGGCCAACAATTTTCTTGGTCATGCCATGGCAAGCGGTACATTTGTTCTGCTTCAACATTTCCAGCCCAGTCGTGTCGGCAATTTCCGGCGCAACGGTAGTCGGCTTGGTAATTGCAAAAGTAACGGGCTTCATGGAACCTACTGCACCCGGATGATAGGGTGTGTTGTAGATACGGTTCAACTCAGCAACACTGGGGTGCGGATCACACGCAATCAGCTTGTCCGCGCCGCGAACCGCGCCAAAGTGGCGATTTTGCTCGGCAATATTACCGTGCGCATCGCAGGCATAGTCCGGCAACACTGAAGTGATTTCAACTGTCTTGATGCAGTCCTTCATGCAAGCAGGGTTCTTTACATCGCCCTTGCCACGCACTTTCCACATATTGAAATCTTTTGTGTTTTTCGGGTCAAGCTGGGAAAGCATGCCATTGCGGTTAGGCATAGTCTTCTGTACTTCAGCAATATTTTTGTCAGACAACACGAAGTTAGACGGCAAGATATCGCCCATGTTCAGAATGTATGCTGTCACTGCGTAGACTTCATCAGTCGTCAGTGTTTTGGGCGCATTCCACGGCATTGCACGATTAATATAGTCCCAGATTGTTGACAGGGTAGCCACTTTCATCAAGGTAGAACGCTTGGGCTCGGAACCGTCCGCCAGTGAATGTACATGGCCTGTCTTCATGTCTGCCGTGGTTGTACCACCAACGATAGGACCGAATACTTCCATCGATTCACCAAACGAACCGTGACAAGATGCACATTTCTCTTCCCAAATCGTGGCGCCCTGAGCAACACTACCAGAACCCTTTGGCAAGCCCTTGAAGTCGCCGCGTACGTCGATATCCCAAGCAGCGATTTCGTTGGTTAAGGCTGTACGGCCAATACCGGGGAGGTCTTTTGCAGTCGCCGCAATGCTAAGCGCAGAGAGCGAAACAAATAAAATAGCTTTAGTTAATTTGTACATTGGTTACCTCTCCAAAATCTGCGACTCTCCAAGACTGGATCGCGTTGTTATGATAAATCGACTTGGTGCCACGAACGCCTCTCAACTGATTGATACTTGGCTGAACATAGCCCGTGTCATCCATGGCGCGAGATTGCAGGATTGCAGGTGAACCATCCCATACCCAGTCAATATTGAAACGGGTCAGCGCTTTGCTCAACACTGGTGTCTCCAGCCTTGCTGTGCGCCATGTACGGCCGCCATCTGTTGAAATATCCACACGGGTAATCTTGCCGCGACCTGTCCAGGCCAGACCGGTAATATTGTAGAAACCCTTGCCAACCAGAACCTGACCACCGGAAGGTGTCGTGATCACAGACTTTGCTTCCTGTATGGAAGTGTATTGGCGCGTCATGCCGCCGGGCATCAAATCCACATAGTGACTGACTTCGTCCTTGGTATCGAAAGGCTTGTCGCCTACTTCGATACGGCGCAGCCACTTAACGCTTGAAACGCCCTGTACACCAGGCACAACCAGACGCAATGGGTAACCGTTCTCAGGGCGCAACATTTCGCCGTTTTGGCCGTACGCAACGATCACGTCATCCAATGCACTTTCCATACTGATCGTACGTGTCATACCGGAACCGTCAGCCCCTTCAGCCAGAACGAACTTGCCGTTCTTCTTGTCGAAGCCGCAATCGTCCAGCAATACGGACAAAGGAACACCGGTGAATTCACTGCAGCTAATCATACCGTGCGTGTATTGTACGGTTGGAACCGCCACGTTACCCCACTCTGTCGCGGTGTTTGCGCCACACTCAATAAAGTGCATGCGGGATACAGAAGGCAGACGCATGATATCGTCCATGGTGTAAACCTTGGGGTTCTTCACCATACCCATCACCATCAGGCGATGCTTGGTTGGGTCCATATCCTGCCAACCCTGGTGATGACGCTCGAAATGCAAACCACTAGGTGTAATGATGCCGAACAGGCCCTGCAATGGTGAAAACGCAACTGATGCGCCACCCACTTGGGTCAAACCGGGCGATTCACGGCGCACCAGGTTGGTTTCATATTTTGATGGAACGCCATACGGGTTCGCAGCAACGGGCAGACCCAGAGTCTGATCGTATTCCGTATGATTGAGTATCAGCGGATCGCCGACCGACGTTGCCGCCAATGCGCCCTGACTCAACATTGCACCGCCAGCAACAGCAGCGCTGGCAGCAACAAAGCTTTTACGGAGGAAGTTACGGCGATCCTCGTTTAAACCATCTTTTGTAATTGCCTGGCTCAGCGAGACATCAATAAAATTTTCTGGGGCCTTGATAATACGGCCCGGTTTCTTAAGTTCGTTTGACATAGAGGTATCCCTAAGTTTGCTTTTCGAGGACTTTAACTAGCTGACTGCTAATACATCACTAACTAATTAAATGCTAATATACTTGCACTAAAAAAAAGCCGGTTTGCGTAAACACTCAACCAGACCAATTTTCAAGAGGCGTAATATTGACGTGCTAATGCACAATTGACAAGTTAATTTTACTTCACATTATTTTATTCCCTTTGCAAGGAATATTTTTTATACCACTATAAATTCAACTTGTTAGCAACAAAATAATGCCCATTTAATTATTAAACGGTAGCGCAATTTAATGATTTATCGGTGCAGAATAACTTCTAGTACAAACTTGCTTCCGATGTAGGCCAACAGCAAAAATCCAAATCCGCTCATTGTCAAACCGACTGCCCGGCGGCCGCGCCACCCATAGAAATGATGGCCCGCCAGCAATACGCCAAATACTGCCCACGAAATAAATCCGAACAAAACTTTATGATTAAATTGCCATGCCTTGCCGAAGATTTGTTCTGAAAAGAACGAGCCGGATATAAGCGTCAACGTTAACAACACAAAACCCGCGGCGATAATCCGGAACAACAAGGTTTCCATGGTCAGTAACGGTGGCAGATTTTTTAACAATCCCGGTACCCGCGCCTTGTGCAAATTACGTTCTACCAACGACATCAGTCCTGCATGCAAAGCAGCAATTGTAAATAAACTATAGGCCAACATTGCGACGAGCACATGCGCATCCAGTATCCAGGAAGTCGCTTGTGATACCACCCGTGTACTGGGGAAAATTAACGGGAGGATTACCCCGATAGCTGCCAGCGGCAACACCAGCGCTTTCAGGCTGGCCAGCGGATAGAAAAAATTCGCCAGCCAATATACCAGCATCGTCAGCCATAATATCAGCGACACCGAATGTACCAGCCCCAAATTTAGGGCGCCAAAAAACCACAAAGTGTTAAAGAGCAAATAACCATGCAACACAATGGGCAACACCACCACGTAAGCCATATACCCGTGATTCAGGTTCTTCGCATTACCTGCCAACTGCGCGCGCACAAAGATGACCGACAGCGCGCTGTAAGCAAGAAAGGCCACTAAATAAACGGTAAGGTTAGACATTTTTAGTCAGGATGTTTAGACTTCGCCAATTCTACACTATCTTTCGCGCGCCAATTTGTGCGCTGAACAGGAAACCACCATGCTGGAAAATCTGACCCAACGCCTGACCGGCGTCATAAAAACATTGCGCGGACAGGCACGCCTGAGCGAGGACAATATTCAGGATGCCCTGCGCGAAGTTCGCCTCGCGCTTATTGAAGCCGACGTTGCGCTACCTGTCGTCAAGGAATTTTCGGTACAGGTAAAACAGGCTGCACTGGGTCAGGAAGTGATCGGCAACCTGAATCCTGGTCAGGCATTGATCGGTGTCGTGCACCGAGAACTTACGCGGTTGATGGGAGAGCACAACAATGCACTCAATCTGGCGACCGTACCGCCCGCAGTCATTTTGATGGCGGGTTTGCAGGGCGCGGGTAAAACCACGACCAGCGGCAAACTGGCAAAACTGCTGCACGAACAAAACAAGAAAAAAGTATTGCTCGTCAGCTGCGACATCTATCGCCCCGCCGCTATTGAGCAACTGCGCATGCTGGCGCAGCAGCTAAACATAGACTTCTTTTCTTCCAACAATACCCAGAAGCCGCTCGATATTGCGTTGGCCGCCCACGACTTCGCACGCAAACATCACCATGACATTTTAATTGTAGACACTGCAGGTCGTCTGGCAGTGGATGAAGCGATGATGGCGGAAATAAAAAGCCTGCATGCCGCACTCAAGCCGATTGAAACACTGTTTGTAGTGGATGCCATGACGGGACAGGATGCGGCAAATACGGCCAAAGCTTTTGGTGATGCGTTGCCGTTGACTGGTATTATTCTCACCAAGCTAGATGGTGATGCGCGCGGTGGCGCGGCGTTGTCGGTGCGCCATATCACCGGCAAGCCGATCAAATTTGTCGGCGTCAGCGAAAAAATGAACGGCCTCGAAGCCTTTCATCCCGAACGCATGGCCTCGCGTGTGCTGGGAATGGGCGACGTACTGTCACTGATTGAAGATGCCCAGCGCAATGTCGATACAGTTGAAGCTGAGAAGTTTGCCAAAAAATTAAAAAGCGGCAAGGGGTTTGACCTGAACGACTTCAAATCGCAGATCGTGCAAATGCGCAAAATGGGTGGCGTTACCGCAATGATGGACAAGCTGCCCGCACAACTCAGCAAAGCCGCCGCAGGAGCCAAGGTTGATGACAAGTCGATCAATCGCACTGAAGGCATTATCAACTCGATGACACCGCAGGAACGCAGCAAACCCGAGATGATCAAAGCCTCACGCAAACGCCGCATCGCCGCAGGTGCCGGTGTCCAGGTCATGCACGTTAACCAGTTGCTCAATCAGTTTGAGCAGACACAGAAAATGATGAAGATGATCAGCGGCGGCGGCATGGCCAAGATGATGCAGGGCATGAAAGGCATGATGTCGGGCAAGCGCTAGCAACCATTGGTCCACAGATTTCACAGATTCACAAAGCAACTACAACTTAAAACTTTATAGTACATTTCGTAGGTTGAATTTTTACCCGATACACCTGGCTGAATCGTGGCCACAATAATAAATCAGTCCAAAAATTGAAGTTGATTTGAATCTGTGAAAATCTGTGGCCAAAAATTTTTTAACTCCCTTAAAGTATGTAATCATGACTATCAAAGCTATTATTTTTGACGTAGACGGTACCCTTGCCGACACCGAAGACGCGCATCGTAAATCTTTCAACAAAGCGTTTGCAGAAAGCAATCTGGACTGGCACTGGGATGTGCCGCTGTATGACAAATTACTTAAGGTGACCGGCGGCAAGGAGCGCATCAAGTATTACGTTGAATCGTTTAACACCGGCTTTAACAAACCCGCCGATTACGACAACTTTGTCAAAAAACTGCATGCGGTTAAAACCGTACACTACACGGCCATGATGCGTGCCGGAGATGTGCCCTTGCGTCCCGGTATCAAGCAGCTGATCAATGATGCACGTAAAGCAGGCATTACGCTGGCGATAGCCACCACAACCACACCGGAAAATGTCGGTGCCTTGCTCGAAGTGGGTCTGGGCAAGGACTGGGGCAGCTATTTTGCTTCAGTCGGCTGTGGCGACATCGTGCCGAAGAAAAAACCGGCGCCGGATATTTTCAACTGGGTGCTGGCAGAACTTAAACTTGCACCGTCAGATTGCATTGCACTTGAGGACTCCAACAACGGCTTGCGTTCCAGCCTCGCCGCCGGTCTCAAAACTTATGTCACCGTTAACCAGTACACACGTGCCCAGGACTTCAGTGGTGCGGCTGCCGTATTTGATGACCTGAGTGATCTTCCCGCATTTTACAAGACCAGTGGTTTAGGGCTATAACGTAAATATATTCACAGGAGAAGCGAACATGTCCAACAAAAAAACCATACAGACACCCGATGCACCCGCTGCGATAGGCACCTATTCACAGGCCGTGCGCGTTGAAAACACCGTGTATCTTTCGGGCCAAATTGGCCTTGATCCCATATCCATGCAAATGGCCGACGGCATTGAAGCCCAGATACACCGCGTGTTTCAAAACCTTCGCTCCGTTACCTACGCCGCCGGTGGCAGTATGGACGACGTGGTCAAGCTCAATATTTACCTGACTGATCTTGTGCATTTCGCCAAGGTAAATGAAGTTATGGCCACCTATTTTCACCAGCCCTTCCCTGCACGCGCAGCAGTTGGCGTGGCTTCATTGCCGCGCAATGCACTGGTCGAGGCCGATGGCGTAATGTATCTGCAAAGTTAAGCCACCCGCGTGCCGACCACCTTGCCCGCCACACTACAGAAGCCCACTCGGGACAAGCTGGCCAAGATAGGTATCATTAATCGTTTTGATCTGGTTCTGCATTTGCCGTTGCGCTACGAGGATGAAACGCAAATCGTGCGTATTGATGACCTGCAAGCGGGTATCGGCAGCCAGGTGGAAGGCGAGATTATCCACGCTGAAATCGCCTTTCGGCCGCGCCGCAGCCTGATCTGCCAGTTGAAGGATGACAGCGGCATTTTATTTTTACGCTTCCTCAATTTTTATCCCAGCCAGCAAAAACAACTCGCCGTCGGCAAGCGCATCCGTGCGCTCGGTGCTGTACGTGTTGGCTATTTCGGCATGGAGATGGTGCATCCCAAGTGCCGCACTGCAGGCGAAAACACACCGCTCAAGCAGGCGCTCACCCCGGTTTATCCCACGACGGCCGGCTTGCCGCAGGCCACGTTGGTCAAGCACATTCACGCCGCTTTGAACGAGCTTGATTTGCCGGACACGCTGCCGCCGGAAATACTCTCCAAACTGCAATTGCCCAGCTTTGCCGACAGCGTAAAACTGTTGCACAACCCGCCCCCCAGCATCGATGAAGAAGCGCTATTGGAGCGCGCGCATCCAGCCTGGCTGCGCATCAAATTTGACGAGCTGCTGGCTCAGCAACTTTCAATGCGTGTGCATTACCGCAAACGTCAGCAGCGCACTGCCCCCCAGCTACCTGCCGAGGGAAATCTCACTGCCGCATTTCAAAAGGTGTTGCCGTTTGCTTTGACCGATGCACAGCAAAAGGTGCTGCGTGAAATAAGCCACGATTTAACCCGGCCGCATCCGATGCAGCGTTTATTGCAAGGCGATGTGGGCAGCGGCAAAACGGTTGTGGCTGCGCTTGCCGCATTGCAGGCCATCGAAAACGGCTATCAGGCCGCACTGATGGCGCCTACCGAGATTCTTGCCGAACAACATTTTCTCAAGTTGCGTGAATGGCTGGAACCACTGGGCATCAGTCCAGTTTGGCTATCCGGCAGCCTGAAGAAAAAAGACAAGCTCGCCGCCATCGAGCGCATAGCCAGTGGTGACACCTTGCTTGCGATTGGCACCCATGCCTTGTTTCAAAGCCAGGTAGAGTTTAAAAAGCTGGGCCTCGTCATTGTCGATGAACAACACAAATTCGGTGTGCAGCAGCGTCTTGCCTTGCGCGGCAAGGGCAAGGAACCACATCAACTGATGATGAGCGCCACACCGATTCCGCGCACACTGGCGATGAGCTATTACGCCGATCTGGATGTTTCAGTTATCGATAAACTCCCGCCGGGGCGCACACCTGTCGTCACCAAGCTGATCAACGACTCGCGCCGAGACGAAGTCATCGAACGCGTGCGCAATGCCTGTGCACAGGGCAAGCAAGCCTACTGGGTATGCCCGCTGATCGACGAATCGGAAACGCTGCAATTGCAAACCGCGCTGGAAACCTATGCCACGCTCACCGAGATTTTCCCGGATTTGAAGGTTGGCCTGGTTCACGGCAAACTCAACAACACCGACAAAGCCAACGTTATGGCTGCCTTCAAAGCCAATGAACTGCAACTACTGGTCGCCACCACGGTGATTGAAGTGGGTGTGGACGTGCCCAACGCCAGCCTGATGGTGATCGATCATGCCGAACGCATGGGCCTGTCGCAACTGCATCAGCTGAGGGGGCGCGTTGGACGTGGCGCCGAACAAAGCCTGTGTATCCTGTTATTTCAGACACCGCTATCTGAATTGGCACGGGCACGCCTTAAAGTGATATTTGAAAATACCGACGGTTTCGAAATTGCACGGCAGGATATGCAACTGCGCGGCCCCGGCGAGTTGCTGGGTGCACGCCAGAGCGGTGTGCCCATGTTACGCTTTGCCGATATCACCCAGGACGAATTGATGCTCAATACTGCACGCACCATCGCCGATGAGATTTTGCAGGACTATCCCGATGCGGCACGTGCGCACCTGCAGCGCTGGATGGCAAACAAACCGGACTACCTGCATGCGTGAGCGCGACTGGCTAAATTTCATCCCGGGTATGGCACCCGCCTACGCAACGTGGATGCATGATCATGGTTCGCTGACCCGTCGCATCCAGCAAAACTGCGTGCAATTTCAGGTGCGTAATATTTTCACCGGCTTGAGCATGGCCAGCATCGATGAAACTTCGGTTCTGCAGTTGCCACGTCGGCAACATATCTATACCCGTGATGTCTTTCTGTATGCCGACGGCAAGCCGGTAGTCTATGCACACAGCGTGGTTGCCGCGCGACATCTGCGCGGCGCCTGGCATACGCTGCAACATCTGGGTAGTCGTTCCTTGGGCACCCTGCTGTTTACCCACCCATTGGTGAAGCGCGCCCCACTCCGTTATCGATCGT
This sequence comes from Nitrosomonadales bacterium, assembly GCA_025350915.1. GTDB lineage: Bacteria > Pseudomonadota > Gammaproteobacteria > Burkholderiales > Gallionellaceae > 39-52-133. The sequence continues at coordinate 4,441 of JANXWX010000030.1, read as the reverse complement.
TGAAAGCAGGTCATCTGTTATATCGGCAAGCGATACAGTTACTCGACACATCACCTGCACAACTGTGGGCACGACGCTCGCTGTTCACGCTGCATGGCGCACCGCTATTGGTAACGGAAGTGTTTTTACCCGAAGTAACAAAGTTGAACGGTGGAAAAATTGGGGCTTGATACGATAGAACTTATTTTATGGTCTGAACAGGAATTTGAAATTGATATTTCAGGTAGCGATACAGTAAATATTTTTACTGTTGGACAGTTTTCTCGCTACATCAACCAAAAACTATTCGATCTAAACGGCTCAGCGACAACAACTGAGGCTGAAATATTTGAGAAGATCAAATCCTTTCTCGTTTCTGAACTTCGAATTCCGCCTGATAAAATTGACCGCGATTCCAATTTTGTAAAAGACTTGAGGCTAGACCAATAATGTTTTTGCTTGAACGACTTCCCCTTTACATAAAGCTTGCCCGCCTCGATCGCCCCATCGGCATCCTTTTGTTGCTATGGCCAACACTGTGGGCCGTCTGGATAGCCAGCAACGGCCACCCTCCTCTGCTCATCCTGTTTATCTTTGCCGGCGGCACCGTGCTGATGCGCTCTGCCGGCTGTGTCATCAACGACTATGCCGATCGTGACATTGACAAGCATGTGAAACGCACCCAACACCGCCCTGTCACCAGTGGCCAGGTCTCTACGCGTGAAGCATTATGGCTTGCGGCTACGCTGGCTATCCTCGCCTTGCTGTTAATACTGCCACTCAACACGCTTACCCTGCTGCTGTCGGTACCTGCTGTCATACTTGCCGGTAGTTACCCCTATACCAAACGCTTTCTCGCGATCCCCCAGGCTTACCTAGGCATCGCTTTTGGTTTTGGGATTCCAATGGCCTTTGCTGCGATCCAGAACAACGTACCCACTATCGCCTGGTGGCTGCTACTGGCCAATATTTTCTGGTGCATCGCCTACGATACCGAATATGCGATGGTGGACCGGGATGATGACATTTATCTCGGCATTCATTCATCTGCGTTATTTTTTGGCAAATATGATGTGCTTGCGGTGATGGGTTGCTACACCCTGGCGATTGGCATCCTTGTCTATGTTGGCCTGCTGCTGCACCTGGGCAGCGCTTATTACTTGGGTTTGGCCGCAGCCGGCGGCATCGCGCTTTATCACTACACACTGATACGCGACCGCCAACGTGACAACTGTTTCAAAGCATTCCTGCACAACAACTGGTTTGGCGCCGCCGTGTTTGCAGGAATTGCTCTGGATTATTTAGCACTTTATTGAGCACTGCTACTCCAAGCTAGCACTTTCTTACAGACGTTAAAAAGCCCGGTACTTGCGTACCGGGCTTTTTAACGATTCAAGTAGCGATTAAGCTGCCTGGATGTTTGATGCTTGCTTACCCTTAGGGCCTTGAGTCACGTCGAAACTGACTTTTTGACCTTCCTGGAGCGATTTAAAACCGTTCATGTTGATTGCTGAGAAATGCGCGAAAAGATCTTCGCTGCCATCATCAGGAGTTACAAAACCAAAACCTTTTGCATCATTGAACCATTTTACAGTGCCATTTGCCATGTGTTTACTTCCTTATTAAAAAACGGGAAAAACTCCCGCGAAACTATTTGAATCGAAGATTGCACATGGGAAAGCCGTGCTGCAAAAACTTTGATACAAATACCTGTCCGTCTTGTACGCGAGTTTGCGTTACATGGCAAGAGAATTCATCAATATAGGCCAAATAAGAGCGGATGAAGTACTTTGTGTCGCTTATTTGCCACCGATTCTCAGGTTAGCGGCAACGGTGCAAGTACACACACGCAATATAAATGCAGCTTCATACGGAATACTAAAACGACGCTTTCCGCCCGCTTTTACGTGGAAGAGTATGTTTTACTACACCCAGTCTTTAGGTACTAGAAACGTCTCATACAACGCAGCCTCGGGCGTATTCTTTTCCGGGTGCCAGTCATAACGCCATTTCACCAGGGGCGGCATGGACAGCAGAATAGATTCGGTACGGCCATTACTTTGCAGGCCAAAAATGGTGCCGCGATCTATCACCAGATTAAACTCAACATAACGTCCACGGCGGTATAACTGGAAGTCACGTTCACGTTCGCCATAAGGTGTATCTTTGCGCCGCTCAAGTAACGGACCATATGCCTTCATAAAATGGTCGCCCACGCTTTGCTGCACCGCAAAGGCTGTATCAAAGTCGGGTACGCTCAGATCGTCAAAGAAGATACCGCCCACACCGCGTGGTTCGTTGCGATGTTTGAGGAAGAAATATTCATCGCACCATTTTTTGTATTTCGCGTGCAGATCGCCAGCGAATGGCGCGAGTGAGTTTTTACAGGTTTGATGAAAATGCACCGCATCTTCTTCAAAACCGTAGTACGGGGTCAGGTCCATGCCGCCTCCAAACCAGAAGGCGGTTTCACCATTCGGTTTCTTCGCCATAAACATGCGCACATTGGCATGCGCTGTCGGCGCATAGGGGTTGCGCGGATGCATCACCAGCGACACACCCATCGCCTCCCAGCTGCTGCCGGCCAGCTCCGGGCGATGTGCCGTCGCCGAGGCGGGCATCTTGTCACCCTGCACGTGCGAAAAGGCAACACCACCACGCTCCAGTACATTGCCTTCTTCCAGAATGCAGCTGATACCGCCACCGGCACCGATACCCGTCTTGACTCCTGTAGAAGGATCGGTACCACCAGCCGGCCGCTCCCATTTGTCGCGCAAAAATTTCTTGCCGTCAATCTGTTCCAGCCCTTCAACAATGCGATTCTGCAAGCCGAGCAAATATTTTTTTACGGCGTCACTGTTCATGCCTTGCTCCTGTTACCTATGGCGCGGTAGCCAATATCGTGACGCATCTGCGCACCGTCAAATTTGATTTTATCGGCCACTTCATACGCACGTCTTTGCGCCATACTCACATTACCACCCAGTGCGGTAACGCATAACACACGACCGCCGCTAGTCACCACTTTCCCATCTTTTAACGTCGTGCCCGCATGAAACACATGGGCATCATCCTGAGCCTTGGCAGGCAATCCCGTAATCTCATCGCCCTGGCGAGGTGCCTCCGGATAATTGGCAGCGGCCATTACTACACCCAGTGCTGAGCGTATGTCCCACTCCGCTTCAATCTTGTTCAAGGTGCCGGCGATTGCGTTTTCCAGAATCACCGACAGATCACTTTTCAGACGCATCATAATGGGCTGCGTTTCAGGGTCACCCATGCGGCAGTTGAACTCCAAAACTTTCATATCGCCTTTGGCATCTATCATCAGCCCGGCATACAGAAAGCCGGTGAAGGTATTGCCTTCTTTTTCCATTCCTTGTACGACTGGCTTGATCACTTCGCGCAGCGCGCGTGCATGCAGTGTCGGCGTAATGACGGGCGCCGGGGAATACGCACCCATGCCACCTGTGTTGGGGCCCTTGTCGCCATCCTGCAAACGCTTGTGGTCCTGGCTGGTGGCGAGTGCCAGTACATTTTTACCGTCCACCATCACGATAAAGCTGGCTTCTTCACCCGCCAAAAATTCCTCTATCACCACGCGCGGAGTATCTTTTTCAGAAATGCCAAGGCGGGCCTTGCCCTGTTTGTTATCGGACAGCATCATGTCGATCGCGGCAAAGGCTTCGTCTTTTGTCATGGCCACTACAACGCCCTTACCCGCCGCCAGTCCATCCGCCTTGATCACAATCGGTGCGCCGTGTTTTTCTACATATGCTTTGGCAGGTGCAACCTCGGTAAAGGTTTCATAAAAAGCGGTGGGAATGTTGTGCCGCACCATAAAGGCCTTGGCAAAATCTTTTGAGCTTTCCAGTTGTGCGGCTGCTTTGGTCGGGCCAAATATTTTTAATCCTGCTGCACGAAACACATCGACGATACCTGCTGCCAGAGGCGCTTCAGGGCCAACCACGGTAAAGTGAATGTCTTCTTTTTGCGCAAACGCCAGCAATTCGTAAATATCGGTGACCGGTAAATTTTCTACGCCATCTTCATGTGCTGTCCCCGCATTACCCGGCGCCACATACACTTTTTGTACACGCTTGCCTTGTGCCAGCCGCCACGCCAACGCGTGCTCGCGACCACCACCACCTACAACGAGAATTTTCATAACTCCAGAGTTCCTATAAATTAACTAACCACCCAAGCCGTCACGGGCGATGGCAGAACAAGGCGCGTAAAGGCGAGGAAGCGGGTTACATGTCAGTAAATAAGCATTCTTCGACCTTACGCAACGCAGTAATGCCGAGCGCAGTAGGCTTGTTAATGGCGGAAGTGACGCATGCCGGTGAATACCATCGCCATGCCATGCTCATCTGCCGCCGCAATCACTTCATCATCACGCATTGACCCGCCTGGCTGAATCACCGCGACAATGCCCGCCTTTGCAGCGGCGTCGATGCCG
>JANXWX010000014.1 GCA_025350915.1 Nitrosomonadales bacterium | reverse complement strand
TGTTATGTAAGCCTTGTTTGGAAAAGGCTTTGGCATTACAGCAACGCCAAGAATTTGAAGATGCGATGCGCCCGGTGATTGAAAGGCTTGAAAACGAAGTTAAAAGACTGGAAGCGGAAGTTGAAAGACAGCATGAGTCCCTCAGAGACCATATTGCTGAAATGCGTTGTTATATAGATAGAGATAGAGACAGATAGAGATGCTTGGAGTAGCTATGGAATTTTACGCGTTATAACCAAAACAGCGATAAAATAACGCAACTTTAAAGAAGAAAGGAAGCTGTAATGATTTGTAGCATATGTGGTGGAGTAGTTATTTGGAAGGGACCGTTATCGGCATTGACCCATACCGAGTGTCAACTCTGCGGAGAAATTAACTGCCATGCTGCCGAAGAACCGGAATGCCAAGGTTTAGAAAGAAACGAGTCGTGATTAAAGTTCGGCAACCGATCAACAACTAAAAAGGAGTGATAAAAATGGAACAATCACAAACCGAAAACAGAGACGCTGGCGACTTGACCGTAGGGTTAGGGATGAGATGCGAGGGTTGGAGACGCTACGGGGGAGCATTCACATTCGGGCCTGTTAAATGGGCGCAATGTGACAACAATGCGATTGTCGTATTGAGAGTGGAACAAGAAAAAATTGAGGAACTTCCTGCTTGCGCTGAATGTTGGCAAGAGGCACTCGACAATAAAATGGAAATACTGGAAGTAAAACCAATCATTCCTAACGCATAGCGTATATCAATAACTAAAGAGTGGATGAGTTCTTGGTAGATGGATTGCCTGCTGAAGTGATTGAATTTGTCAGGTTGGTTACTAAACAATAGGGGGTGTAATGCGGAATAACTGGATTCAAGTAATGACTACAATATTGTCGATGGTGATAGCAAACTTTTCGTACCAGTATTTTTTCAAGGATGCCCCAAACTGGGGTGTGGCTGTTGATAGAAGCTGGTTTCAGAGTTTTGCGCTATTGGTCGCATGGCAAGCATGGCGGGTGCCGAACGCAAAGATAAGCGGCAGGCCGCTGCTATTAGCAGGCAGATTACCTCGGAGATAAAATCATGTTGGTAACAGAGAAATATGATATTGCATGGTTCGAGTTGAACGCATGCTTGGGAAATAATCGAAGAAAGGGAAGATAATGACGGAAGCTGAGAGAGTAATGGTATTCATGGTTTCACAACAAGCATGAGGAAATTCGCGATGTGGTTAGTTAACAATGTTCCACTTGGTAGGTTCGCACCTCACGTTTTTGGGTTTGCACTGAACTCAAAACCGGTGGCGCGAACGCAGAATGACAAATAAACAACTGCAAGAGGTGAATTATGATGAATGAAGCTGAAATACGACAAATATTCTGGGAAGACAAGATAGGGCAAAGCAGACTTAATGCCGCAGTGGAAGCGGAAGAAATGACTTTGTTTGCAATTCTAAAGCCGAGACTTTTCCAGAACGAAAACCGTTGGTGTGTTTTGCACGGAGATAATATTCAATCTGGTATTTGTGGCTTTGGGGAAACCCCGCGTAAAGCAATATGGGCATTCAATAAAGCCTGGGATTGTTCGGCGCTTAACGCAGAAGTCACCGGCAGCGAAGCTGTCCGGGTTGATTGACGGGTTATCCGTCTTTTTACTACGAGGATAGAAAATGGAATTTGAACCTTTCACAATTACCCTGCATAACGATGGTGAAAGCATCGAACAAGCACATGTGCACCCAGAACTTACTATGCTTACGATGTCGGTAGGCGGGACAAAAGAACCCTCACGTGTGATAGACACGAAGTATTTCTTAATAATTGCAAATGCTGTCAATTCGGCGATGACGGATAACGCAAACACGAGCGACGGGTTAGGGCGAGAGTGAGCATAGAACTTTTGAACATAGATTGCATGGCATACATGGCAATATTACCAGACAAAGCTTTTGATCTGGCGATTGTTGACCCGCCGTATGGTCTTGGGGAAAAAATAACAAACGGTGGAACATGGGCAGCGAAACTGACAAAGGCAGATTCTGCATGGGACGTTGCCCCTAGAAGGCAGTTTTTTGATGAGCTTCGCAGGGTAAGCAAGGATCAGATTGTTTGGGGTGGAAATTATTTTGACTTGCCACCGACAAGATGTTTTTTGATTTGGGACAAAGTTGCACACATGGACACTCTTGCAGATTGCGAGATGGCATGGACTTCGATGGATAGGAATGCAAAGATTTTTAAGCATATTAGAAATACAACAGAGAAAAGAATCCATGTTTGCCAGAAACCAATAAAGCTCTATGAATGGCTTTTAACAAACTATGCGAAGCCTGGGCAAAAGATTTTAGATACACACCTCGGCAGCGGAAGCAGTGCGATAGCCGCGCACTATTTTGGGGTTGATTTTGTTGGGTGCGAGTTGGACAAGGATTATTTTGAAGCAGCTAAGAAGAGATTTGAGCAAGCGACAGCACAAATAGCGATGTTTTTGACATAACGCATAGTTGAGCGCCAGGTTAGGCGCAAACACGGAGAAAATAATGCAAGTAAAAATAAATTCCATAAAAGAATCCGGATTGCCGAAAATCATGTCAATGCATCGACACATGAAAATTTTGATGCCGAAATTAATAGATTGTTTTTCACCCAATCAACTCATTCAGATGGGGCCATCGCCATTCGAATCTGCGCTGAATACAATAATTTGGTTTGCTTATGGCGAAAGACCGCAGGCGCCTAACGTCCAAATTGAGGTGCCAAATGAAATATAAGATCATGGAAGTTCAAAGAACGGACGCTTCAGAAGCGTTGGAATGCCTTGCGAAAGATGTAAGTGAGCAAATGGCGGAAGGCTGGCTGCCCATGGGTGCCGCCTGCCTGTTTTTTATGAAGCTGCCTAAGGGGATGGTGGGTGAAGACTACTACTTCGCCGCGCACGCCATGGCAAAAGCCGTCTGAACCATGAACGCCCACGCAAATCTACGCGAATCGATGCCCATCGTCACCGCGTCCATTACCAAAATATTTACCCAGGCCAGAAAATGGGCAGCAGGTTTAAATAAACCATGACCATTCCACTTTTCCTAACCCCCGAAGAGCTGCGCGACCTGACAGGCTTCGCCCTCAAGGACAAGCAGATCACCCAGCTGCGCACCATGGGCATGGTATTCCGTATAAACGGACATGGCAGACCAGTAGTCACACGCGCCGCTGTTGAGGGAAATAGTGGAATATCTGCACCGGTACAACCAACAACTTGGACACCGTCAGTCATCGCGGGCGGACTACGACAATAGACATTCAAACCAATCTGGAGGTAGTATGCCTGCCATGGGACGCAAACCGACCAAAAACCTCAACCTTCCATCCCGTATGCGCGCCCGCACGCGCTGGAAGCAAACGTTTTATTATTTTGATGCCGGCGGCAAGCCGCGCAAGGAAATTCCCCTGGGCAGCGACTATGCGCTGGCGATCAAGAAGTGGGCAGAGCTACAGATCGACCAGGCCATGTCCAGCGCCATCATCACCTTCCGCAATGCCGCCGAACGCTACATCCGCGAGATGCTTCCCGGTAAAGCGCCGGCTACGCAAAAAGACAACCTGCGCGAGCTGGCCAATCTCTACCAGTTTTTTGACAACCCACCCGCCCCACTCGATGGCATCAAGCCCCTGCACATCCGCCAGTATATGGACTGGCGCAAGGCCGCAAAAACCCGCGCTAACCGCGAAAAGGCCCTGTTCAGCCACATCTGGAACATGGCCAGAAACTGGGGCTATACCGACCAGCCCAACCCCTGCGCCGGCATCAAAGGTTTTAGCGAAAAAGGCCGCGCAGACGTTTACATCGAGGATGATATGTTCCGCGCTGTGCACCAGCTGGCCAGTCAGCCGCTTCGAGACGCGTTGGATCTCGCCTACCTCACCGGCCAGCGGCCATCAGACATGCTCGGCATGACCGAGACCGATATCAAAGACGGCCTGCTGCACGTCAAGCAGCGCAAGACCGGCAAGAAGCTGCGCATCAGCATCGAGGGCGAGCTGGCCAGCCTGGTCGAACGCATCCGCCTGCGCAAGTCTACTTTCAAAGTGCACAGCCTGCACCTCGTGATAGATGCCAACGGCCAGCCCTTCACCTATCACATGCTGTGCGGGCACTTCGACACTGCGCGCACTGCCGCTGGCATCGACAAAGATAAATTCCAGCTACGGGATATTCGCGCCAAAGCCGCAACCGACAAGGCCGAATCCACCGGCGATATTCGCCAGGCACAAGACCAGCTTGGCCACACCACAATTACGATGACCGAGCACTATGTGCGGGATAGGATCGGGAAAAAAGTAACACCCACAAAATAACGCTTGACAAGTTCCGAAAAAATGCGTGGCGCATGGGCCGCTGAAATTACATAAAAAACAAAATAAAACCGCTCCGCAAAAAAAAGAAAGCCCCGCAAGAATAAGGCTTGCGGGGCGCGAAAAAATAGATTTTGCGGAGCGGTTTTTGATCTAAGCTAATGTTTTATTTAAATTTGAATGCGGACTTAAAATCCCTCGACTGTAATGGTCATACCGGTTCAATTCCGGTCCCGGGCACCAAACAATTCAATAAGTTGCGGCACGAATTCTAGATCAAAAAGCCGTCAGTCTGCTCCGCAATTTTAATGTTGCTCCGCAATTCGCCCTTGATGGTCAGAATTTCCGGTGCTGCTTCACCACCTTGCCCCGCTCAGCATCCCGCTGCTGCCTCACCTGATCCGCCGTCTGGATGATCCACCAGAACGGGTTACCATCCTTGGCGGGATCAAAAACCGGAAGCTTGGATTTATTTATCATCTAGACGCTTGTCCATGACTGACCCTTTATTACTCACCACCTATACCCAATCCCAACCCCGACGAATATCTCGCCATCCGTATCCAGGCTGGCATTGATGCCAAGATGTAGTGCTTTGACCTGTAGCACATCTTCGCGCACAGATAATCTGGTTACGGTGCCGGTGATCGGCTTGATGCCGTAGTCGATGCGCACTTCGCCCGTTTGCCCCAGCGCAAACCAGGGCAGCGGCTCGCGGCGCACATACGTCTGCACCTCGCCGGTCTGCTGATCGATGATGGTGGTGACGGTGGCCGGGTGAGTATCGGCGGGCAGGCGGGCGGATTGCAGGACGTAGAGGTTGGGGTCGCTCTGGATCTCATCCGGCAGCTGCAGCTTTTGCTTTGCTGCGGGCGTGTAGACCTGCACGGCGGGCGGGGTGATTATCTGCTTGGGTACCGTGTCAATTTGCGGTGCGGACTGGGCAGGGATCCATTTTTCAATAGGGGCGCTGGCCGGTGTTGCAAAATAATGATGACTGACCAACGCGCCGGCGCAAAAAATAACGACGATGAGTATGCCGTCTATCAGCAGCCTTATACGGTATGGATAGGGACTCATGCAGAGAGTACCTCGCAGGCTTTTTTGTAAATAGCCAGCCGGTCGGCATAGCCGTTTGCATCGCCGATGTGCTGGGTTTTGCGGCCGATGTTGATCACATCACTCACGCCATCCAGGTCACCCGCATCGGCAAATTTGCTACAGCCATGTGTCGCCCAAAACCAGCCAGCCGATAGGGCGGCGTTTGCAGGCTGCTCCAGTAACTCGGGGTAGTTAAGCAGGTCCAGGTTAAGCGCTTCACCGCAGGCAAAATGGTTGTCGTAGCCGGTTATTTGTATAAGTCCGTGGCCTTTCCACCAAGGGCCCGGCGTACTTCCATGGTTGGCGGCGATGGTGATGGCTTGTGGCTTTATATTGCCGAGATCGGCCTTGCCGTTGTAGCGCAGCTGCCACGGGCATTGCACCGGGTTCCAGATCTCCCGCACGTATTGCAGCCGCCCAGATTCGTGCCCAACCTGCGCCAGGAATGCGGATGCCCTCAGCGGGCTATCGATGTCGAACACATCCATTGCATGCGCCAAGTGAGGTTGCCACAGGGTGGCGCGCCCAAGGCTGCAGCCCATTATTTTGACGATATCGGCGGCGGTGATCATAGTCTGATCCTCCTATCAAACAACACCAGACCGGCGAGGCCAACTAGTAGAAATGAGGGGCCAAGGTGCCAGGCGAAGGCAGTGCCGACCGCACCGCCAGCGATAAACGAATATGAGCTGGCCAGACCCAAGAACTGTAGCCGGTGGCCATACCAGTTGCGTGGGCTGAGTTTTGCGACGATGCACGTGCAGCGCATGAGGATGATGCCTGCGGCCACTATCAGGATGAGATTCATTGCGCCTCTCCATTGATTTTTTTACCCAGGAATTTAATACCCAGCGGCACCAGGCTGGGCGCGCTGCCGCCGATAATTAACGCAGCCAGCAGGCGTAGCGCCTCTGCATTGGCCGCAATCGATGTTGTGTTGCTGGCCACCCACTCTGCCACCACCGGGCTACCATAGCCTGCCAACAGTGAGGCAAACAACACCGCCGAGGCGGCTTTGATCCGGTTATCGATCATGTCCAGCTGGATCGAGACAAAAACGGCGGCAATCAGGCCAATGACCAGGGCATCGACCTGAGCGCCCATAAAAATGCTGATGGTGCTGGTCACCCCACCCGCTGCTGCACCTGCAATTGTTGAGTGTTGATCGATCATTTTTGCTCCATTATTATTTTTAAATTTATAAGTGTTGCCGCCAGCCCATTCGGCCCCAGCCGCCAAGATTCAACCATCCCTAGTGATTCACCCACCGCCTCGCTGCAAAACCACTTGCCGTTACGGTTGCGTAAAAAATCGAAAATAAAACGAAAGTTACCGATCAGGTCGTAGGCTTCGCCGGTATGCGACAGAAACCATGTGTGGGCATCCCGCTCCAAGTACGCGGGCAGCTCGATAAAATCCCAGCGCATCGGGTCAAAATCAATCTGCTTGAAGCGCACGCCGCCATCCATGAAGGAGCTGGATGCCGCCATACCATCACTAAAAATCAACTCGCAGTGGCTATATTGCCCAGGCTCCCACCAGCGCACGATGCGGTTGTAGAGGCCAGGGATGCCGGGTTGAGTGCCTTTGTAGAGGGCGACTCTCATGGCTACCATTTAACCGAAACAAAGCCATCACCACCCTTGCCGGTGCCTGAGCTTGCCCCTGTAGCAGCACCGCCACCGCCATAAATACCATCTGAAGATTTTCCTGCTGTGTTATAAATACCGTTTGTATTGTTAAGCCAGGCTGAGTATCCGTCTCTGTATAGAGTTAGACCAGTTGATCCTTGCATTAAAATATTAAATGGCGCACCGGGGCCAGCAATAGCTGGTGTTGTTGTTGATTGATCTACTCCAGCACCTGTCACAACAAGGTAGCTACCAAAATATGTTGTGCCGGCATTTCCCCCCGCATTTAATGCAAGTCCAGCTGCAACTGAAATACTGACTATTGTTCCCTTCGGTGCATATACCCAGCCCTCACCATATCCTCCAGAATTTCCAGAATATCCGCCTGAATTGCCAGATCCACCGGCACCTTGTACGCAAATATATACGCGATCTGTCGGCATCGTGAAGTTATAGTTTCCAGGTATATCCCAGGTCATTAATTTATCTGCAAATGCAAGCCGTAATCCATCGAAATAGATAACTCCTGTGGCACTTCCAATAGATGGAACGCCCCCCGTTAATTTGACACGCATAAATCTGGCGCTTACAGGAGCGGATATTGGATTGCCAACATCCGATAATGTTGTCGGGGTGTTACTTGATGAATAAACAGTGCTTGCAGAAATTTGAGAATACGCATTATCAAACCAGATAATTTCAATTTTGCTAGAAACATTGGCTGTGCTTGCTTTGATTGCTCCAAAAAGTGAATACACATTACCACCAGTTATAGGAACAAATTCATTACTCTGTACATTACCGCCACCGTTAGCCAGCACCGTACTTGTTAGCGCGACACAATTGGATCCATTCATATTGCCAGCTGCCTGTACCGTAACTGTGCCACCTGTATAAGTGGTTACTGTCCAAGCAGAGGTGCCGCTTTCAAACGAGCCATTGCGTAAAAAATTTGGCCCTATCGGTACAAGAGCCGAGTTGATTCCATCATGGTTATGGTCGATCGATTCTCCTGCCAAATATGATCCGCACAGCATTTCACGGATGCGCAGTTGGTTGTTGCGCAGCGCGGTAATAAGGGCGGAATCGACCGGGGAATCCGGGTCGATTGCGGTTGAGGCAATCGCTGTCCAGGCATTAACTGGGGTAGTCATTCTGCAAGCTCCTTCATTTCTCTGGTAATCGCGGTATGGCGGCATTTAACGCCAAAGCGCAGATATAATTTCACATCGCTATCCGGGAAGCGATCTTCCAGACCCTCAAAATGCTCGCAGCCCACACACGCCACAACGCGGGCAAGTTTGTAGTCAACCTTCGGACAATGCACCAATGCGCTGGATGGCACTTCAACTTTTATCATTTTTGCTCCTTAAATAATCAAATACGGCGGACTGCCATCGCTCATCACGCCGCCATTGGATAGATAGGCATAATTACGTTGCGCTGCGCTGGCTGCGCCGTAGTCCGGCTGGCCGTTGGGCGCAATGTAGGCATAGCGTGAGCCAAAATTGGCAGACCGTGCCTGAATATCGACATGCGTTTTTGCATCGTCGATTTTGATGATAAAGCACAGCTCTTCCTTGGGCGCGCCGGTCACCCCGGCAGACTTGTAACTCGATATCCCAACGGTTGCCCCAAGCGCTTCGGTGTAATCCTTATGATCAATCTTGAAGGCAAATACCTTGGGCGGGTTGTATAGGCGGTTTATCTTGCGCGTGGCGCAGGCCACCATCGCGGTTGAGTTGGCCACGCCAAACCAGCGCGAATACGCAAGCTGCGGCCTGATGTCGCCGAATTCATTGGTTGATTCCGCATTCAGGTTCACGATCACGTCAGTTCGTAAAAAACTGCGCGGCTCAGTCATATTTGAGGTGGCATCTCGCTGCGCGTAGGAAATAGCCGCCTCGGTAATGCGCAAGCTGTCAATATTTTTTACGGACATGCTGCCCTGGATAATAGTTGTTGTATCTGTCCAGGAAGGATAGGCTGAGTTGTTCGGCATGATTGCCTTCATTTCGACCTTCTGCGTCTGAGCCGACCACCACATCACCGCGCCGATTTGTTTAAGTATCTCGGTAATCAAGCCGCTGGCTTTTTCGGGGGCAGAAAGGCAAGCGGTGATGTTGAAAGTCGAGCCATACCAGGACGCACATTCGCTGGCAATGGTGGTGGAAAGGTAAGTGGAAGGTACGCCTTTATTTTCAGTCAGCAGCGCAGTTAATACATTGGCAACCGATTGGTTAATAAAAGCGCGGCACAGCTGCACCGTGCTAGCTGATGATTGATCTGCTTTGGTGGTGCCAAACTGCGCCCGGTAGGTAGTATCCGTCCAGCTCAACACATCGCCAGCCTTGGCCGTGTAGCGAATTATCTCGGAGCCAATGCGGATATATTCGGCCTTGCCAGATGTAGCGGGGTTGGTATATTGCGCGCCCTTGCCCGTATCCAGCGTTACATTGAGCGCAGCCACCTGATAGGCGCTGGTGGTATCCGGCACCACTGACCAGGCCGCTGTAAGTGTAGCGACGCGGGTGGCACCCACATAGCTGGCTACAACGCGCCGCTGCCCTGCGCCGGTGTTCGCGTAAATGTAAACTTCCATTCCGTTATAGTAGCTGTCCACAGCCGAGGCACCCGCTATCAGTGTAATGGTAGACGCGCCGCCAGCTACGGCGGTTCCGGTGTTTTCAATGGCTTTCAAATCGGCTGAGATCGCGCCGGAAGTCGGCAACGGGATGGTATTGTTATCCACCAGCTTGAGCGGGTCCTTCAAAAGCATTTTGGCGGTACCCGCGCCTTCCATGCTGATTGAATCGATGATATACAACTCGTCCAAGAATAAATTCCAATCCCACGGCGTGGCGACGAACCCCTTGCGCAGCAAAGCTACACGCCCGTAGTAATTCTTGTTGCGCGCCAGAAATCGCCCCCAGAAAGTGCCGGAAGCTTTTACCGGGCGCGTGGCCCAGTACGGGTCTTGATCAGAATCGTTGTCTGTTTCATCCGCCAGCGAGATTGATACATTGCTGCGCGGAGCCAGCCCCGCTTCAAAATCCAGCACCGCAGGCGCACTCACCGCGCCCAGCAGATAAGGACGCAAGCCAAGTCCAAGCGACAACGCGCCGCGTGAAACAATATTAATCGTCTGCGTGGTTTTAACGTAATTGGCTTTATCCTGGCAAGTTGAATAAGTGTTGTAACACTCATTGCCCACCGCAGCGGTGGCGGTACACGGCGCACTACCATATCTGTTCGCGCATTTATCCACTACCAGCGCCAAAACATTGCAGGGGTAGCGCGTCTGCTTGAGCATTGCGGCAGTGCGCGCAGCAGTGGTAGGCAGCGTGTTCATGGTAGTGCCACCCCTTTCACCGCAAAACTCAACTGGTTATAGGTGGGTAAAGTCTGCGGCGCCTTGAAGCTATCCCCTGCCTCTAGCAGCCATACGTCATTTGGAAAATCCGTCAAATTCCACGCAAACAGAAAAGGATTACCTTCCAGCCCGTTAGTCCATGCAGGCACGAAAGTAGAACGCAACCAGTCGCTATCGACTGTGGCAAAATTCAGCGTTTGATCCCACTGCCTGAATAAAATCGCTTTGCCCAAGGGCAATCCTGCCTCGCTGATATTGGTCTGACCGAATGCCTTGCGGCCCAATGGATCAAAGCCGTAAGGCAAGCCTATAGGAAACTCCAGCGCAGTTCCTATGGCGACAACCGACAAGGTAGGCAGGCTGTTGCCAACCACACGAATGCGCCAATAACGATAGCTGGCCGCATTAAAGTATTTGCAGAATGGCTTGTCCGAAAGCGGAAAAAAAGTGGCGAGCAGATTATCTGAGGACACAAAATTGTCTGTCGAGCCGCGCACCTCGAGCCAGCAACTATTGGAAAAAAGATCATGATTAAATACGCTCAGGCTGTTTGCGCTCTTTGCAGCGCCGCAATCGACCGTGATCGTCGCCGGAATTGCGCCCGGCTTCCATGAGGTATAAGGCCTAAAATCAGATAGGTTGGCGGCTGCGCCTGAAGTGGTGGAGCTGGCAACAGGCACCGCATCTCCTAGACGGTTATCCCAGGCAATGAACGGGTTATATCTTATGGCATGATCGGCAATATAGCCGACTGCGACATAACCTGGCGCGGCATAGCCCATGATTACAACGCGCCCAATTTAAGCAGGGCAGCATCAATAATTGATTTAATACCAGCCTCTGTTGTGGCTGCTGCCACCAACACTTTTGCGCTTCTGCGCACGCTTTCGATTTGACCTGCTTTAAATTCCCATGCAGCTTGCTGGGTGAGAATTGAGTCTGCAGCCGATTGAGCGG
This sequence comes from Nitrosomonadales bacterium, assembly GCA_025350915.1. Taxonomy (GTDB): domain Bacteria; phylum Pseudomonadota; class Gammaproteobacteria; order Burkholderiales; family Gallionellaceae; genus 39-52-133. The sequence continues at coordinate 24,219 of JANXWX010000014.1, read as the reverse complement.
TAGCGCCAGTGGCATCAACCTCGGCTTGCACCAGTCCGGGTGTTGCTCCGGCATATCCGCCCGCTTTAAACGCAGCGGCTTGTGCGGCCTTGATTAAATAGGTTGCTTCCTGACCGGGGGCAATTGTGATGTATCGCGCGCGCGCTGCACCTGCAGCAGCATCAACTACTGCAAATGCAGCTGTTTGAGTTACTGCCAGTGGGATTAAATCAGCTGGAAGAGGTGTATTGCCCGCAGCAAGCCAGGATTTATAATCATGATATTTAGGTTCGCCATCGTTGAACCATATTTTCAAACCCGAGGTTATTTCTATAACACAATTAAAATTAGTCAGCTTATACATTGAAGCTCCCGGAGAAAATCAGTACAGAATTATTTGTCAGACCAAAAAAATTATTGTATGTAAGAAGAGGTAATACGCTAGAACCACTTTCCAGTTGACCTGAAAAGATTACTCCTGTTAGCGCAAATTCACGACCTAATAGCACCGCATCACCATTGGCAACTGCTGGCAGAGATACCAATGTAAATATAGCCGCTGTTCCTACATTTGTAATGGTAATGCGGCCGCGTATAAAATAGGTATTACCTATTTTATTATAAAATCCACTAGCTGAAACCGTTGTAAATGCACCTGATCCAGCAGTTATAACCGGGGTCCATGTACCATTTACAACAGGAATAGCTCCATCCGCCGTCGCCTGCAAATTTCTAAAGTTGGCATCCATCTCATTCCATGTGAGCTCGGCGCCTTTTACTGTTCTCGTTACGATTGCTGTGGTCATTTTTACTCCCGCTAAACTACGTTAATAACTACACCATCGCCAACGGCTTCATTCCATGCCGGGATGAGGTGGTCGCGTGTGAATTGTTGCAAATTTACGATAGACAGCCCGCCGGGGATGTAGAAATTCACCTGGCGGGATTCGCTGGCGGCTACGGCCTGGGTGGGAGTGGCCGGTGCTGGTTGAGGCGCGACGGGAATGCCGGGTGAGGTGGACATGCTGGGCACGCCACCGCCGCCGACGTTGGGCGCGCCACCGCCGAATTGGGTACCGTTGATGGCTTCAATGTTGGCGAGGGTTGCGGCAACCGCAATCGCTGCCATTGCGGCACCACCGATTGGACCACCCCATCTAGCGCCAAAAGCAAACGAATCCTGCACAGCCTGTATACCAGATATTGTTGCGTTGGCTGCAGAGGCAATTTTGTTGATTTCAAATAGCGCACGATTTTTCTGGGCGCCAACAGCGGTCATTTGCGCCAGCCCGGCAGCAAATGTTTGCGTGCGCTGTGTGGCATTTTGAGCTTCAAATTGCACTAGCGAAACACCAAATGTCTTACTGGTTTGAGACATTTTTGTTTGATGCTCTTTTTCCAGGGCCTCTTTAGCATCCAGGTATTTTTTTTCTGATTGCAGATTCCACAAATGCTTTTCTTCCAGCACCTGGCGGTCTTTTTCCAGCTCCCGCTGCTGCGCTTCGTAACGTTTGTTTTCGCGCGCCTCATCAAATACCGAGGCTTCGTCGGCCTTTTCTTTCATCTTGGTAAATTTTTCCTGCTGCATCTCAATCAGCTTGCTGTTGACTGCCGCTTCCTTTTCGGCATTGGCTGCAATTTCGGCGGTGCGCTTATCCTGCTCGTCAAGCATGTATGCCTCAAAAGACTTGTATAAAGCCTTGCGCTGCGCGGTGCCTGCGGCACCGGCCTTGCTCAGCTCTGCATCCATGGCTACATATTTGCTGACAATTTTGTCAAACGCACTTTCGTGCGAAATCACCAGCTCCGAAGCAAAAGATTGTGATTTTTTCAGCAGGTCATCGAGGGCTTTGTTGGTTTTTTCGGTATCGATGCCGGGAAGATTGCCGCTGGATTTTTTTTCAGGCGCTTCCAACTTGGGCGGATTGAGGATGCGCTGTTCGAAGGCATCCAAAGATGCGCGCGCCTCTGCGGCATCCTTTTTCATTTGCTCGCCTATAAGCGTAAAGTTTGACTTGCCATGTATCCAGTCTCCGCTTACCAGCTCAACCATTTGGGCAGTTAGACCGCCAATTTCATTGCCGACCGCCTTAAATGTATAGGCTACATTGGCTGCTAGGATAACAATAGTTTCAAATACGGTTTTAATGCCGCCGGATATAGATGTAAGGCTGCTGCCATTCTTGCTTGATTCTTCAAAATATTTAGCGACCTCGCCAAGCGCTGGCAGAAGATCTGTCATAAGCTGATTTGTAAGGCTTCCAGAAGATTTTTTAATTGCGTTTAGACTGTCGTTAAATTCCTCCGCTCTTAATCCGGTTTCGGTGCTGATCACCCCGCCCATCTTTTGCAAAGCATCTTGGATTTTTGCAAGGCCATCGCTTCCGCCATTTAACATTGGGATCATTTCCATCCCAGCCTTGCCAAAAAGTTGCATCGCAAGCGCAGTTTTTTCTGTGCTATTCGGCATTTTTGAAAACTTATCTGCAACCTCTCCCAATAAGGCACTACTATCTTTTAGGTGGCCATCAGAACCTTTTACCTTGATTCCAAGTGTTGCAAATGCAGTACCGGCCTCATCGCCAGCAGTAGCGGCTTTAAATGCGTTTTGCGAGAGCTTACCCATGGATTTTTGCAGGGACTCGAAGGAGACATCCGATAGCTCTGCGGCATATTTCAAGCCAGAGAGCATTTCGGTAGTGGTGCCTACCTTCTGCGCGGCCTTGCTCATTTCATCGGCAGAGTTGATTGCGCCCTTTACCATTACCGCCACAGCAGTGGCGGAGGCAATGGCGGTGGCGGCAAAAGCCAGGCTCATGATGCCGAGCTTATCGGTGAGGGTGCCGGTGCTTTCTTTAACGGCCTCGAACGCCTCCCGCGTTTTGTCGGTAGCGGTAAGGACTATTTCGTAATTTGATGAGCCGCCTTCAGCCACGTTTTACTCCGCTTGAAAAATTTTCCACCAGTTGCATCATCACGCCGGGTTGGTCTGCCCAGCCGCCTGAGTGCGGCAATATGCCTTTTTCCACAAACAAATAAGCGTGGGCAATTTGATTAAAATCAGCCAGCCACAATATTGGGCATTCTTCTGTAACCAGCCCGTCTATCCATTCCGCTTCGTGCTTGCAGGCCTGCGGCTTGTGCATTTTGTTGGGGCATTTGTCACAGCTTTTTTGCCCCCATGCCTGCCCCGCCGCTTTTACTTTTTTAAGTCATCCTCCTTTGCAAAGGCCGCATCTGTAACCAGCTGGCCTACAAGGAACAGGGTAGATAACGTATCGATATCCGACAGGTTGGATTTGTTGGCTAGCTCAGTCGGCTTGTAGTCCACACCTTTGATGTTGATTTTTTCGATACAAGTATTGAGGCAGTACACCGATAATTCGATGCGGGCTGCGATGCCGGCTCTTGAGCCCAGCTCTACCAGGCGCGCTTGTTGCGAGGTGGTTACCGGGCGCATGGTGAACTTGATGTCGCCTTCTTCTTTTTCAATGCGTTCGTCGTTGAGTAGTTTCATGATTAGTTGAACAGGAATTTAAATTGATCGTCGCCCGTACTTTCGTAAAGGCCCCATGAGGTGTCCAGCGTTGGGCGATCTGCGCGGGCAGTGCTGGCGACGCTTTCACGGCGAGCTACCGGTGCGCTGACAACCAGCTTGTTGCCGGTCGTGGCGCCAAACTGGGCAGACAGCGCCGCATTGGTACCGGCATTAAGCGCGGTCCACTCCGCGATAGTGCTAACGCTGTCTTTGGTGATCTTGACTTTGGGAGCGCGGTCAGCAATCACAAATTCACTATTGCTTGTGGTGTAGTGGTGCTGGACGGTATTGCCGTCATCCAGCGAGAATGCGCCGACCTTGATGGCGCTGCCATCGTTGATAATGTCGGCGCTGGACATGACGATAGGCGCGGCGGATTGATATACCGCGCCAGTTGGGCAGGTAACTGCCGTAGGCACGGCGTAGGCAGCGCTAAATGTGAACTTGAGCGATGGCTGCGCGCCAATTTGCGCATTGAGGCTACACTTGCCGACGGCGCCAAGCAGCTTCCACAGCAGGCCATCTTCATACCAGTATAGGGTAAGTGATTTCTGGTTGGCCGTTGCGGGGTCGTATGAGGCAGAAGTGACCGCCACAATCGTTTCCAGAAGGCCGCAACCTTGTAACAGGATGCCGGCTTCAGGTGCGGTACCGGCAGCGCCAGAACCCTTTAGATCAACTTCTATATCAAGCTGGACGGTTTGCTTGCCGACGAGATGCGGAAGTTTTCCCATGGTCTGCTTGACTGCATTGAGCGCAATCGAATCTTGCGTCAGCACGATCTTGCCGGATTTTATGCGGATGGCATTGGTGCCTACAACCGGTACGGGATCAGTACCTTTGGTAGTTTCAACTTTTGCCAGTAACAGCCGGTTAAAAATAGTAGTCATGGTTTACTCCTGCGCTTCGCGTGGGTTGAGTGATTCTGTTTGAACGGGCTCATCGGGATTTTTTACCGGCGCAGCTTCAGGTTCATTGTTTTGTGACTCTTCTTGCACTTCATTTTTCATATACTTCCCCTTAAATAGCAATGTCTGGCGCGTTACTCATGGTGTAGGCAGTTACCCTGAATGTCAGCATGCTTTGGCCGGCTGCTACTTCGGTGTTGTAACCGACTGCTGTAGTAGCCTGCTGCAAACGGCAATGCAGCTTTGCCAGCCCGCCCAATGTTGGATTGGTGGCAATGGCTGCTTCGATCTCTTTTTGCGCCTGCGCCAGTGTGTCGTCCAGCGCGCTATTCGCCTTGGCCAGCACTTCGCACACTAGGCTGATTTCGCGTTTTTGCAGGTAGGGTGTGGCCGCATCCGTTGACTGGTTGTCCAGGCTGTCGTTCATGCGCTCATCGGTTGTGTAAACCCGCATGCCAGGCATGTCAGCCTCTGCCAGCGGGTGTTCACGGTCTTTAAAAACACGGGCGCCGGTGGTAGGTAATCCGGTGACCAGCGTGACAAAGGCATCTCGAATTTGCGTTTTTATATGATTGGCCATTACGCTTTTTCCAGCTTCAAAATGGTGATGCCATGGTCTGAGGTGTCGGGTGTTTCACGCACTTTATAATTCACCACGCCTATGCTCAGTGCTGTGCCGCGTGCCACCGCCGCAACTTGCGACGGGATGCAATGCAATTCTCTGGAGAACCCGCCAACGCCATAGTCGTCGGCAAAGTTATCGATTAAAAGGGCATCTACCAATGCAGCCCCGGTGACTGCCTGAACATAATTAGGCGTGCCATCGTTTATGAACATGGCGCTGTCTTCGGTGAATGCCATGGTGTTAGCCTTGCGCGCTGTTGTTATCAGCTATTGATGTAGCCGCTGTTGCCTGGGCTTGGGCGTATTGCTTCTTGGCGGCTTTTGCCGCATCTGCATTTTCTGTGCCGCGACCGGAGCCAATGATGGCCATGCCGTCATTCACATCCACATCCATCGCTTCACCGGGTAAATAAACTTGGCCGTCGTGCATGACGGGTTCGGTTGCATAAATTTTTGGCATTTGAATCTCCTTGTTGGGTTTAAAAGATAGGCGGTTACCCGCCTATCAAATCGACTGCGATTAAGCTGTCAGCGCATCAGTCATCACTGCGAAGCATGCCGGGTTGCGCAGGCCAACGTCGATGAATTGGTTGGCTGTCAGTTTCACCTGGCCGCTGTCTGCCAGGCTATATGGATCAACTACGATATCCAGGCCGCCGAACAATGCCAGAATGAAGTTGCTCCAGTCAGAGCTGAATGCCAGCGTGCTACAGATTCCGGCTGCAGTGCCCTTGGTGCCGTTGGAAGGCAGGTTATTTGTTACGGCAGCGCGATAACCGTTAATTGGCTGCGCTGCTTGCAACACGTCCCACAAATAAGGTAGGTAGGTTGCCTTTTGCGTCTGCTTCATCCAGCCGCGTGACTTGGTGTTGACGATGTAGCCAGCCAATTCATCAGGCTCCGCGTTGACGTTCGCGCAGGCTGATTCCAGGCCAACCAGATGCGCCCAGGCGATTTGCAAGCCGTTAACGCCGCCTACCACTGCGCCAATTCCGGACTGGTTAACCAGACCGCGTGGCGCGGGAGCAGTGCCGGTGCCGTTGATGCCGAGGTTGTCGATCATCACTGCAATGCTCATGTTCAAATCGTTGTACAACATGGATTCAACATCGAGGCTGGACTGGATCAATGCCTGTTTTGAATAGGGGATCGTTCCGCCAACGCGGTGCGGTGTAAGGGAGATCTGTGTTGTCGTTGGATTGGTGGCTGTGTATTGCGTCAACTCAGGCAGATTTTGCGTGGTAGATGCCGCTGTTTTGCGGGGAATCAAAATATTTGATGTCAAGCCGCCCAGTACCTTGATGCCCATTTTGTTGAGCACTAGCGCATTGCGCAGTACGTCAACAAATTCGCTACCCAATACTGAGGATTGGATCAGGTTGCCAGCGTTGCCCGCAGTGCTGGCGTCAAAAGCACGCTTTGCGCTCATGAGATTCATTGCTTCGGCCGGGATAAAGAAGCCTTCTGGCGACATGCCAGTGCGCTTGGCAACGGCTTCGGATGCGGCACGCTCAAGGCCAGCTTTGCTCCAGTCCTTGTTAGCTGCCGCATTGATTGCGCGGATCAATGAGTAGCTTTTCACCTCGGTATCGTTCATGCCAATTGCCAGGTCGCGGGCATCGGAATGGCGGGTTTCCATTTTGGCCATGATGGCGTTCTGGAAATCCAGAACAGACTTATCGCCGCGCACAAAGTCGCCGACCAGCTCACGGGCGCCATATTTGGCATAGGTATCGGCAAGCGACATGAGTTCGGAAACGCGTTTTTGTTCGACCTTCAAGTCTTGATTATCTTCTAACATGATGTTGATCCTTTCGGTTGTTTCTTGTGGGGGGGGGATTACTACCGGCGCAGGTGCTTCTCTGCGTTGAAACACGGTTTCGATCTCTTCAGCTCCCGCTGAACGGCCTACTCCCACAGTCGGGTCCGCTGGGATAGCGACCAAGCTAATTTCCAGCGGGGTCCACGACATGACTCTACAAATAGTATCCTCGTCGCCACTGGCATCCGTGGTGGTGGTTTCGACCATTTGCTTAATTTGATATCCAACGCTGCAGTTGGTGATGATGCCGTCCTGCACGTCCTGAAATTTCTCTTCGCCTTCTTGTGAGCGGCTAAATTTTACGACTGCGCGACCGATGCGGTCTGGGTCGATGCGGGCGGTACCGGAAACAACCACGCCGATTTGTTCGTCTTGATCATGGTTGTCCAGTAATGCGCCACCGTTATTTAAGCGCGATAGGTCGCACGATGCCGGGTTGTGATCAAGCACTTCTACACCAAACCAACGAGTGATTGGTAACTCGGATGAAAATGACAGCTCAACAGTGCGATCTTCCGAATTGGCGCTAGCTCGGTCGAACTGCATGTTGCGGAATAATTGAGTGGTTTTAATGATCTCTTTTTTCATGGGTTTATCATCCTTGATTTTTTGTGACATCTTCAGCCAAGGATGTCACAATATTTTGTACGGGTGGATTGGTTGCAGGCGGACCGGCTAAATTAAGGTTCATCTTTTTCATTTCTTCGGCTTCGCGTTGCAACTCTAGCCAGACAGACTCACGATCGGCTCCAGTTTCTGCGCAAATTTGCGTGCGGCTCTTGAGTCCGTTATTCATCGCCAGAATGTTGGCCTGCATATCACCCAGCGGATCGACCCACTGCCAGCGTCTGCCCTGCCAATTATGTGCGACAAATTTTTGATATTTAGTCGCAGGCAGCTGGAATCCGGTTGGGCCGGCAATGGCGCCATTTCCAAGCGCCATTAACAGCCAATCTTCATACAGCGGTATCAGGAAAGCCTCGGCAAACCAATCTTGCAGTTCCATCCAGAATTCGCGTTCTTCCAGCACGCCGCTGCGGATGCTTGAATAGTTAACACCCTCAAGATCATTCGCCAGGCCGTTGTAGGCCACGCCGATGGCAGAAGCCACAGCACGCAAGGCAGACTTGATGAAGGTGGGGTAAACGTCGTTGGGATATTTCGAGTCGTATGATTTAAAGTCGTAGCCCTCGGGCAGCGTGTCATAGGTGCCGGGAACACTGACCTCGATTGCCTGGGCATCGCTACCTGATGAATTGGGATCTGGCGGCAAGCCATTTGGTGAGGTGAAAAATCCCAGGGTATCCGCACCTTTCCGCGCCGCGATCAACGCGGACTGGTCCAGCTCACCGATGTGATAGAGCCGCTCGATCGCCGCGTGCATCCACGGCACGCCGCGCCGTTGTTCGGGGCGCATCGGGATGAAAAAATGGAAAATATCCTCTGCCGGGATACGCTCCATCGTCGGCACGGTCATTTGCATAAAGGGATCATAGGGGTGAGACTGCCGCACCCAATAAGCCACTGGCTTGCCAAAGGTATCGATCTCAACGCCCATGCGCACGACGTTGCCGTTGTCGAGCTTGCGCTGGTCCTGCACCATGAGTCGATCTATATCGAGGATCTGCAGGGCAAAACCAAATTTATTAACCTTGCGGCCGCGCACACGCCGGATAAGCACTTCGCCATCTTGCGCGACAGTGCGCAAGATCAATCGGCATAGCTCAGAAAAGGCAAGCTGCCCGGTAACGTCACATTGGCCACGGCGTGACCAGGCAGCAAAGGAAGATTCTATTGCCTTTGAATCAATCTGATCTGGTTGGCCTTTGTCCTGGGCCCGATTTTGCAGGGTGAAGCCCTGCCCTACTACGTTGCTGGCGACCATGCGCAGAAACTTTTGCGCATAAGGATTGTTTTGCGTGAGCTGGCGGCTGCGCGCACGTAGTGTATTGAGCGTGGTGTAGAGATCGGCATCCAGGCTGGTGTTGAAGGCGTTGAAGCTGCCCGTGAGGCGCGATGGCAACCCACCGGAAAAGCTGCGCTTTTGGGCGGCTGCATGTTGTGCCACACGGTTGGCAATATTGCGCTCGTTTTCGCGCTTTTCGTTCCACTCTTTTAGCACGATACTGCCAGGCTGCTTAACGCGCGCTTCGTTGTACCAGTTTTTCGCCATTTAAAACCTCATGTAAACTTTTGCGCCACTGGGCAAGCCTGCGGCGATTCTTTGGGCGCGTTCTTCGCGGCGAACTTCGCGGCGCCAGTAGTCCAATTCCGCGATCCATTCGCCACGGGTGGCAAAGCGCATTTTGCGATTGGCGATTTGATATTCCATGACGTAGCTTCGTTTGGAGGCTGCAACAAGCCAGGCTGCTTCTAGTGCGTCGAGGATTTTGCGGGCGGTGCTGCGGGTTTCCAGGCCGACTGCAGCGGCGGCCCAATTGGCCTTTACTTCAATACTGCCAACACTGATTGTGTAGCGTTCGCCGCCGACATTGGTGACATAGGATTGCCAGTCGTACTCGCCTGCCACATAGGCCGCGCTGGTTGCGGCAGCAACGCTGATTAAATGATCATCCCCACTGGCAGCGCCGGTGATATCGATATTCCCTGCGGTATTAATTAGGCGATAGTGGAGTGTCCAGCCTTGGCTGGCCGGATAATTAACGACTGATTTTTGCCAGGTGAGGGTATCACCGGCAATAATGCTGAGAGGTTCGGAGGTTGGGATTTTCGCCATGCCCGCAGATTAGGGACAATGTTGTGACATCTTTAGCCAAGGATGTCACTTTTTACATATTCTGCGAATTTGCCTATGACTGAGGTTGTGTTTTTTTGCCAACTGGGCAAGATTATTGCCGGTGAACTCAGATTTTATAAGAGAGTCACGGTCACATTTTTCTGCACTATCGCAGGTTTTTGCAATATAAAGCCGATCGCCACCCGCTTCTGCGCGCAGCTGGCGTTCAATTTCTGTTGTCAGCAGATTGCTGAACGTGTCTAAAAATGCTTTAGAGCTAACAATATTGATTGCGGCGCGGCGAATAATGTCACTCATGTTAAATTTTTCCCTTAATCATGCTGTCCCTTCCTGATTACGCGAGGACGATTTCTGGATTGCTTGGCGGCTAGCTGAGGCGGTGCAATATATGGCGTTGTAGGCTCATGTACCTCTACCGTCTCCCCACTTTCGAGCATCGCTTCCAGCCGCGTCCAATACTTTGGATCCGGCCTGCCTGCCCTGCCTCTTCCGATGTTTATATCGCGGTGGTGGCCGATAGCCCAGGCATATACCGCTGTATCCAGCGGTTCGTTGCGCTTGTGTTTGGCGCCGATGCGCATGATGTAACGTTTTTTTTCTGGATCGTAGACTTCGGATAGCAGGCCGTTGAAGTATTCGTCTTCAAGGCCTTGGGGAAAATTAAAAACGCGATCGCTTGGAATACGCTCGCCATCGGCGGCGAGGTTGGCAAAGATAAAGTCTTTACAGTGCTCAGTACCGACGTTCCACACACAGTAGCCATGCTTGATGACTTTACCAATATAATTTTTATTGGGGTAGCTGCCGGCCTGGGCGATGGCACGGCCGATGCGGTTGGTGGCGCCCTGTACGGAATACACACGGATGCGCAAGCTGGTGCGCATGACGAAGTCCTTAACCTGCTCTGTGCGGTGGCCGCGTGAGTCGATGGCGGCGGCACGTATTTTTATTTCCTTGCCAAAGCTGTTTAGCAGCGGGCGATGGAGATATGCCTCTAGTTCATTCCATACTTCGGGGTTGGTGGTATCGCCCTGAATTTCAGTCCAGTCCAGTATCCATAATCTGGCTGGGCCGTTTTCGTGCGCAGGTGCGCCCCAGCCCAACATGGTGATAGCGAGCCATTTGTCTTGGGTATCGATGCCGACGGTGAGCGCCAGGCAACCGGGCGGGATGATGCCGAGGGTGTGATCACCCATGCGCTTGGCGAGGTCGTGCGGTTTGAGTTTGTTGGTTTGGTCTTCCCAGCTCTCGCCCAGGTTGGAGTTGATGAAGGTCTTGAGCTGCTGCGGGTCTTTGTGCACGCGCTTGAACTGGATCATCAGGTCGAGCCAGGAAGGGCCGAGGCCGATTGGGGCGTAGATGGCGCTGATGTGGTAGCTTCGGTGGTTTTTTATCTCCGGCTTTTCGGGTATCCATATACCGTCCGCCAGCATGGCGGGCTTGTAGTGCTCTTCAATGATGCAGCCGTTATGCTCGCACTGGTACCATGCCTCCGTGAGCTGCGCGTTGGCCTTGACGTTACTCCAGCGCAGCACCAGACGCTCACCGCAGTGCGGGCACGGCACCTGGTAGCGGCGCTGGTCGCCCGCCTCGTATTCGCGCTCGATCAACGATGCACCCTTGAGCGTGGGCGTACTGGCAAGCAAAATTTTATAGCGCGGGAAGGCCTTTACGCGACTACGCGCCAGCTCCACCGGATCACCCTCATCGCCGACCACCATCGGGAAGCGGTCGAGATCGTCCAGCATCAAAAAGCGTACCGACTTTTGCGCGTAGCTGTTTGGCGAATTGCCGCCCGCCAGGAACAGGATGCCGCCTGGGTAGTCGATCATATCTTTGCTGTTGGTCGCGTCGCGCGAGCGGATGCCACCGAGGATGTCGCGCACGCATTCGGTATCGGACAGCAGCGGGTTGAGCTTCTGTGCCTTCCAGGTGTCGCGGCTCTCCAGCGTGGGCATCAACACCATAGCCGGATAATGCGCATGCTCGATAATGTAGCCGATCCAGTTCACCGACATTTCAGTGACACCTACCTGCGAGGATTTCATCACCGTCACCTCGCGCACGGTGGAGTGAGCCGACAGGCAATCCATAATTTCGCGCAGCATGGGGTTGCGCGCCGTGCGCCAGCGGCCAGCCTCTCCGGACTGCTTGCTGGTGAGGATGCGGTGCCGGTCTGCCCATTGGCTGACGGTTAGGCGCTCACGCGGGCGCAGGGCGCGGGCGCAGGCGGTGGCCATGATGGCGTGGGCGGAGGGTGAAATAGGGGCGTTCATGCGGCGCTCCATGTGGTGCGGTACGTGGTAAAATATTTAATAAATTCAATATGTTGTAAAAATGTTAAAAAACGCTTGACGACGCACGGAATCCGTATATAATGGGAACTGTGAACAAAACGTTCACACCGCGCCTCGGGAACAGGGGCTTGAGGAGATTTAAAATGGCTTACCAAACTTCCACCTACGTCGGTGACGACGAATTTTGCATCAACTGCACCGGCGATGCCGTGGTTGGCGACGAGGTGCGCTTCGAGCGCGCCACATTCTCTGGCAGTTTTCGAAACGCAAAATTCGCCGGATTCGAGATGATCACCGGAAGGATCGTCCGCGATAGCTACGGACGTGACAAACAGCAACACACCTTCACCTTGGAACTGGCCGATGGCGGCGAGTTGCGCATCAAAGGGCGCAACCTGTACGCCAGCGGCACGTATCGCAAGCAGTGGGCGGATCAGTCGTTCCGCCACCAGGCAACTGATGAAAAACATGCGCGCGGAGACCGCGCACGCGACGCGCGGTCGCATCGCGAAATGCACGGCTTTATTTGAAAGGGGATCACCATGAAAGTAAAAGACCGTATCGAGCAGGTCCCGGCCTGCGAGGCGATCAACCTCAGCCAGGCCGAGAAGGACATTTACACGGGAGCGGGATGGAAGCTCGCCCGCTTCGTGGATGGCGCGCTCGTCCAGCTCTTCGACCCGACTGAGGTAGACTACCGGGAAGATATCCAGGACATGGCCGATGAGGCGCTTGAGAACGCCAAGGTGTGGCTCGCCAACGCCGACGGTGAGGTGTGGCTTGTGATGTGTTCCTGTTATCAGCTCTGCGAGCCGAGGCGCATCACAATGACGGATGCCAGCGCGCTCGCGCGCCTGGCGCGCGTGATAGGCGAGCAGATGGAGGACTGGAATGGTTAGCCACCCGAACCGCTCGCGCCGGGCGGATAATCCGGCGCGTAACCCGAAGCCCGAGGAAATCCGCTCAGCCCGCAAGGCGGCGGGACTATCGCAGACCGCCGCCGCCGAACTCATCCACTCCACCCTGCGCACATGGCAGGATTGGGAAGCCGGCATCGCGCGGATGCACCCTGGTTTGTGGGAACTTTTTAAAAATAAAATAGGAGGATTGTAAATGGATGCCTGCCCACCGCCCGCCAACATCGTCGTTGTCTCGCGCAGGGCGCGGGCGCAGGCGGTGGCCATGATGGTGTGGGCGGAGGGTGAAATGGGGGCGTTCATATTATTCAAGATTTGGCTCTGGCTTATTGGCCACCGGCGCCAGCGCGCGCATTTCGTCCAGCATGGCGAGCAGCGCCTCATGTTCTGCCCGCGCCTCGCTGACGATGCGCTCGATCGCATCGAAGTTGCAGCGCTTGCCGAGCGCCGCGCTACTACGCGGCTCTTCGGTGGCGGCGCGGATGATCGCCGCCACCCGGCTCAGATGATCATCTCGCCTGAACAGCGCGGCCTTTGCCTTGTCGGCAAGCTGGTGAAACCTGCCGATATCTTCAAGTTCGCTCATTTTGTTTTTTCCTTTCCGGCCTGAATTCGTTCACCGATTCGTCAAAATCTTCCTCAACCATTTTTGCGAGGCGTTTTCCGCGCTTCCTTAACATGTTCGCATTCGACTCCATAATCAACGCCGTTATCTCAATATCCACCAACACCTCGCGGCGCGTTTCTTCCGGGCGCCAGTCTTCTGGCGAGGTGTGTCCGCCGCTGACCATGATGTCGCGCTGCATGCGGGTGCGGAAATCCTCATAGGCCGCTTGCGCCAGCGCCCAGGCGCGCTTGTTGATGCGGTGCATGGAATCGCGATTCAGGTGGTTGGCGGCGGGCAATGTGGCAGGTTTGGCGGCTGGTTTGGCTAGTTCGGATTCCATCGCGTTGAAAGCGGTGATGTAGGCTTCCTTCCACTGGGCGGCTTGTTTGCCGGTAAAACCCATCGCCAGAAAAACGAAGCCGTCGCGGGTGATGGTGTAGGCAGGGCGTTTTTCGCCTTTGGGATCGATATACTCAACCGCCGCAAAATTGTGGGCGTTGAATTCCTGCGTGCAATCTAAATTGCGGATGGCGCGCAAGACAACATCGTGACGTTTGCCGAAATGCTCGGCGATCTGATTGCTGGTGGTTGTTGCGTGGCCGTTGACCACGGTGAGTTGAGGGCGTGCGAGTGTGTTAGACATGGTTAATCTCCGTATCGGGTTGATTAAGCCATCCTCGCTCACTTCCAAATGAAGGAGGACGGCGATGCAGGTTGGAAGACCGGGAGACGGAACCGGCGAGCCCGAAGGCTCCCCACATCGCCGCCCAAACTGGGTGCGATGCTAACGAACGTGAAAATGGCCGCTTGCTGGCGGCCTGTCCGCCGTACTCTCGGGCTTCCAAACCCGACTGGCAATCTGTGCCAGCGGGAGCATGGTAGTCCAAGTTTGGGCGGCGTGTAAAGCGGGTCATGCTATCGCCCCGCATTCAATTTGCATGTTTAATTCCTTTCTCGATTTTTTCCGACAGGTCGCTGAGTATCTGTTCGATGTATTCCACCAGCACCGCGCGGATGGAGTCTGTGTCGTTTAGAGGTACCAGCTCGGCCGCAATGCGGTCGGGCAGGATTTCCAGTGAGCTGCGGAAAGTTGCTCCCAAGTCGGCGGCGAACAGGCGAACCGCGTCGGCTTCGACTAGTTTGCCGCTTTCCCGCTCGAATAGGAGCTTCGCCATGCGAGCGGTGTAGTTTTCTTTGACCGCGCGGGCGGCTTGTAGGCTCATGGCTGCGCGTTCGGTTTGGTCTTGTGGGGTGGATACTTTGGCGGATGCGTTGTCGCCTTGTTGCGCGTTTTGTGCGGTTTTGCTGCTGTAGCGGGTGTCTGCCGTCTGCGCGATGAGCGCGCGGCTGGCTTCGACATCGACCTTGCCGTCTACCGTTACCAGTCGCCCGGCTTGCTTGAGGCGGGTGACATGCGATTTATCCACGCCCTGCAGGCGGGAAAATTCGGCCTGGGTGACGTGCTGGCTCATTGGCGGCCTCGCTTTGCGATGACCAGCGGCTGAATGTCGCGGCGCATGGTGGTGTAAATCTTCGGCTCTGGTATTGGTGTGCCGATGGTGTGGCCGTTTTCGCTGGCGTAGAACGTTTCAAAGCCCTGCATTCCTGCCTTAATGCTTTCGTTGACGCTGGAAGCGCCAAAGGCGACACGGCAGGCGTCGATGAACTCGGTGACGATGGGCATGGCTTCGCGGAGATTCATTTTTAAAATTCCTTTTACTTTCAATGCTGTTCCTATTAACCTCAAAAGTGTTCCTATTAATAGGAACAGTTTTACCCCTGTAAACACAGGGCTGTTCCTATTGTTCCTATTGTTCCTATTACGCGTGTATGTGAGAGAGATAAATAAATTTTCAATGCGCGCGTGTGCATGTGCGCACGTCTCGCGTACATGGTTTTTTGATAGGAACAATAGGAACAATAGGAACAGCCCTGTGTTTACAGGGGTAAAAGTGTTCCTATTAATAGGAACACTTCGCTGTTTTAATAGGAACACTTCGATTTTCATGGCCGTTTTATTCGCTTAAAAGTGATTTTTTGAATTTTTCAACGCTGTCGCTGATCCATTTTGATTCGCTCTCGCTTTCATTTTTTCTGTTTTCCAGCATGAATTCTTGAGGCGGGACGTATACCCACACTGCTTTTCTGCCCATGGATGAGTTGTAGACCTGCGCTTTTTTACGTTCCCAGCCGTGCAGCCTGGCGATCATGTGGCCGAACTGTCGATCAGATCTCGGGTTACGCTCGTTCGACTTTCTGACCCAAATCATGTAAGCAGAAAATAAATCTTTGCACTCGCTGACGCAGACTGGGAAATCCGTTTCCATGCCTAGATACTGGTTGATGAATTCGCGCTCGCCGCTGTTGCTCAGGGTGATCAGCTTTTGCTTAGAATTTGTCATCGGCGGGCGGCTCTTTGGGTTGAAGCCGCCGAGATCGAGCGTCATCAGGTAGTAATAGAATGCCGCCACGCCACCGTCTTCAAGTTGATTGATGATGGGCAGGTAGTAATCTTCCGAGAGCTGCGGCGGCGTCCAGATAACCGCATGGCGCCGGTCGTCGTTGTCGATCGGGATGGGCTGATCTTCGTTGGACAGGAATACCATGTTGCAGATGTTCTTCTGCGAGTAAGCATCGACGAATTTTTTTTCGATTCGGATGCGGTCTCCGCTGATAAGCTCTTTCAGCTCATTCTTCAACTGCCATTTGTCGGAGCTGTTCACCACCTCTTCAGCCAGGACAAAAAGGACGTTCTCCCAGTCAGAATTAAAGGTGGATTGCAGAGCTTTCTGGTCCAGGATGACGGCGTAATCCTTGCGCGGATGTCCTACCCCGTAGATTTTCGCCAGCGTCTTGAACACCATGCTTTTGCCGGTTCCCTGCGGGCCGTGCATGATGACGGCAGAGGTCATCTTCGCGCCGGGATTTTGCAGTGGGTAGGCCATCCAGCGGATCAGCCAGTTGAATACCTCATGACTGTTTTCTTCGTCGCTGCAGAGGTACTGGATGAGATCAATGATCAGATCGCATCGGCCTTTTTTCGGCTGCATTGGCCAGCCGTTCCAGGTATTCAGGCGCACGTACTCATCCGTGCCCGAAGGGTCGAAGCCAACCTCATCCAGATAATAGGCGCCACGGCCCACCCATGTGCCATCGCGCTTCACATCATCCCAGCGCACTCCAGCCGCCAACAGCGAGAGCATGGATTCCTTCATCGCCAGCTTGTTGGTCCATGTATCGAACAATGTCTTGCCGGTGCCATCATCGATCGGGATAAAACGCGCGATGGCGTCATAGATGTCCATCACAGCCTGAGCAGGCTTGCGAGCATCCCCCTCCCCCCCAGTTATAACTTCCCCGCGCGGCTCTTCGCCGCGCCATTTCAGTGCATCGATCTTGGCCTCGATCTGACCATGAACCGAGCTTAGGGATTCGATGACGTGCAGGTCGTTAAAATCGGTCGGGCCCTTCTTGTCGGCCGGGCGCGCGTCCTTGAATACCGGTGCCAGCCAGGCGCCACCGACGGCCACCGCAGTCGCCTCTGCATTGAGCCACCCGGCATTTTGTTTTCCGTGCTCTTTTCCGCAATGCGCGCAGGTATCCGTGGCCACGGGCGTATATTTTCCGCAGTCGTTGCACTTTTGCAGCCAATCGTCGTCCGCGCAGATCAGCTGGCGCGCGCGCTTGAACTTCTTCTTTAGCACCTGGCAGGCCGGCATGATGTTATTGGCCGACCAAACCACCGCGCATGGCAGGCCAGTGGCCTCGTGCAGGCTGGACGCCGTGGCATATCCCTCAGCCACCAGCAGCACGTCGCGCGGAATCCCGCCTACCAGGTGGAACGTGCCCTGCATCTGCAGACCGGCTGGCCAGAACTCCTTGTCGCGCCCGGTTTTGGCGCGGCGCGCGTGGCCCTTGGGTAGGATGAACTGTAGGCCGCGCAGGGTATCCTTCGCGTCCGTCATCGGCACGACCAATGCGCCGGTGTCTGAAAAGCGCACGCCATGCGCGTGGATCTGTTTGCGATCGAGGTACTCGCTGGCGCCAGTCTCCAGGCATTTATTCCAAACCGATCGTGCCCGCGCAGCAGCAGAATCTGCCTCGCGCTGACGCTCGGCCTCGGCCCGCTTCTGCGCCTCACGCTGACGCGCCTTCTGCGCCTCGATTTGCTCTGGCGTAAGCCGGTCGCGCTTATCCTTCGGCAGCTTGATCGTCTGTTTACCAGAATCATTGCCCTGATAGATGCCATAGGCTCCGATGATCAGCTGCTCACCGTCTACCTGAAAACTGGAAAGCCAAAACCAGCCGCGCCTCTCGCGTGACTTGTCGCCCTCGACACGGCAACGGCGCGGACGAGCCGTGTCCACATCGATGCCATCCAGCAACAGACCATAGCAGCGCAGCTGCACCAGCACGTCATCGTAATTGGAGTAGCTCATCGCGCCGTCCTGAATGCTTCTCTCAGCATCACTGGATATTGTTTATTAAACTCTTCCCGGCCTGATTGGTATGCGATGGTGTAAAAAGCGAAAGCTTTTCTGTACCGAGGCATAGGTACAAAATACATAATTGGCTTGATTGCGCTGCCTAGCCCGCCAAAACTCACCCGCTGATAAACGCCTGCATGTAATTTTCCATGCGGCTTTTGCAGCACAAAATAGACAAACCCACGGGCGCCAGATTTTTTATTGCCGCGCGCCAGCCGCTTGCCGCCATCGCGCATGTTTGCGCTGTAGCCCTGCTGGCCGAAGGCCTGAAAATACGACATGATCTGATTTATCTGCGAAACGGGCATGTTTCCGTAGGAATCTTTTTGTGAAGCAGGCCCAGGAACAATTGCCATACCTGCTGGCAAAACGCCAGCCCGTTGCAGTGCAATTTCGTGGCGCTTCAAGCGTCGCTCGCCGCCCTCAATCTCTGCGCGCAAAACTTGCGAAACCGTCACGCCCTGCTTATTTCCCCAGCCATCAAAATCGACTCGTGACTCCAGCTTTTCTTTGGTTGCCTTGCGATAACGAATAGAACTCATAACCCACGGTGTCGGGCTTTTGAAAACTTGCTCAATTTCCCTTGCTGTATCCTTTGATGCCTTGTATGCGCCGGCATTTAGCGCGCGCATCGTGGCAAAATTGATTTGCTTTTGAACATTTTCAAGATCGCCCTTGAGGTTCATCGCCAAATCACTGAAGTCAACCTGAATATCCATCAGCCCAAGTTCCCAGTTGACCAAATTTTAAAAGCCATACCCTGCCGAAAAACCGTGATACGAATAACCCGCAGGGGAAAGTTGGCAGAAGGACCCAATACCCGGGGGGGGGTGAGTTGCACGCTTGTTGCAATTTGTGCAACTGATCGCCCAGCAACAGCGGCTTGCCTAACAAGGGGCGCGGGGATTGGGCGACGCATCATGGGCGAATGGCCTTCTGCTCTATGGCTTCGAGTATTGATTCGAGGTTGCCTGCTGCAGCTACCATCTCACCCAAGTGTTGGCGCACACAGCGCAGTTCTATCGCAGTGACCTTGTTATCAGCCAGCGCACCACTTACGCTCTGCAGATAGTCCGAGAACTCCTTGCAGGTACTGGTCAATGCCTCTGAGGTGGTTTGCTTGCTGCTGCTATCTGGTAATGGCATGGCCGTATAACCCAGCTCAAGGCAGGCCGCATGCAATGCCCTATGGTCCCCGCTGATGGTCATGATGGCCATCAGGTCGCGCACATACAGGTGATGGTCGTTATTATTTGGATTGAGCCGATTTGAAAGAACGGCTGCATTAACCCCCAAGCGCACCGCAAGCGCAGTGGCGCCACCTGGATATTCGTGGGCAGTCATGTAGGCCGCATCGATTACATTGCTTGGCATGTTATTTCACCTAATTTTTTAACGTGGACTGACGCGCGCGTTTGTCGCAAAGTTGACGCATGAACAACGACAACGGCAATTTGGATGGAAAACAAACCGCGCACACATTGAGTTTTTTGCTCACAACACACCTCGCTGAAATAAAAAAAGCGCAGGTCGCCAGTTTGCTGACGATTGCTGCGCGAAGGCCCTGCTCGGGGAGATATTTTTCATGCTGCCGCCTCATGAATTTTAGGCAACCCGTCATCAGGATGCGGATAGATATCCGGGCGAAGATCGTAAGGAGTTACAAGCCAGCCCGTCGCGCGAGAAATCGCAATAACATGCCCGGGCGGCACCTTTCCAGTTTTCTCCCATTTGTAAATCGCCTGAACGGACAAATCGCATATCAGCGCGGCA
Source organism: Nitrosomonadales bacterium (assembly GCA_025350915.1). Classification (GTDB taxonomy): domain Bacteria; phylum Pseudomonadota; class Gammaproteobacteria; order Burkholderiales; family Gallionellaceae; genus 39-52-133. Next base: position 4,509 of record JANXWX010000014.1, on the reverse strand, counting down.
TCCTTGACAGTCAATTTTCCTTTTGTGATTTCTTTAATTTCCATGATGCTAAATATTAAACCACAGTTTACACATTTAATGCAACCCCAGTTTAATCGAATGCCTGTAGCATCCTGCCGCATGAATACATTGTCCGAGCGAGTTACCAAAGCAATTAATGAATCAGGCGTTGATGTTCAACAAGTAGCAAAAGCATGCGGAATTTCTGTGCAGGCTGTTTATAAATGGATAAACGGCCTATCAAAGACAATAGCAGGTGAACACCTTGTTGAATTGGCGAGGATTACCAATTTTGAAGCCAGATGGATAATCAGCGGGAAAGGGGAAAAGAAAAAAGACCACAAAGCAATGGCGGTTTATTTTGCCATGCAAACAATGCCTGAATATAAAAAAGACGTACTTGTAAAAACTAGCACTGCGCTTGCTGAACCAGAAGAAAGCTCCAACGGTACACAATAATGTGATTCAATTACAAATTCAATTGAAGTTCAATTTTTGAGAGGACAATATGGGATCATTTTCTTTAATACACTGGCTTATTTTTCTCGGAATCGCTTATTTGTTATTCAAAGTAATTCGCGGAAGTGTTGGGAACAAGGGCACCATATCTAAAACAGGATCGATGATCTGCCAGAATTGTGGCACACAAGGCGAACCAAAGACCATTACAAAAGGTAGCCTCGCCATTGAAATTGTGCTGTGGCTATGTTTTTTGATTCCAGGTATTATTTATTCACTTTGGCGAATGACTACCAAACAACAAGGTTGTCTATCATGCGGACTTCCGGAAATGATAAAAACGAATAGTCCAAATGGTAAACTTTTAATTAAAAAATTTGCAGACGTTACCGAATAGAGAGGCCTTCATCATGCGAATCATAATATTTACTATATTGATCACAATTATTATTTCTGGATGCGCATCACTTAATGATGCAATGACCCCAGGATTGCAGGTTTCAGAAAGTGACTTTGATGGAACGAAATTCATATCGCAACCCGTCGTTGGAGCAAACAGACCATCCTTATCTACAAGCGATGCAAGGAATCAATTGGGGTTTAACTGGGAGTCAAAAACTCCCAATGAAATATATCTCACCGTAGGCGTTGCCGGGGACATAGCGAACGTTCAAGCCGCAGAATTCATTGCCGACGAAATTCCAATAACAGCAGGCCAACCAATTGATATATTAACAACCTTCAAAACAACCAAATACTTTGGAACAAACTCTAGCAATCGCTTTAAAATTACTCTAGCGGATTTTAAAAAGATTGCCGCCGCCCATATCGTTAAATACCGAATTACAGCAAACGGCAAAGAATATACTTCTCGTTTTGGAAAGGAATATCCTTTTGTGCCAGCATCAGGAAAATTCGAACCATTCCTAAATAAACTCACTGAACTCAAGCCTTAAACAATACCAACAACCATCATCAAACCGCCTCTCGGCGGTTTTTTTTCGACTGTCGCATTTAAATTCAATTATTGATCACTGTTTTATTGCAGTTAATATTAAAAAATACACTTTTACTGCAAAATATTAAACTGTGGTTGACAGAGCCGTTTTAACTGTGGTTTAATTTCCATATCAGCAAACCAAACCTTTGCTGTAAAGCAGCAAACCTGGCAGGCCAGCACTTCGGTGCAGCGCGGTCATAGTGAAGCGGAAGGATTTCGATGAATCCGCACGGGGCGCGAATTAGCAAATGAATCAACTAACGCAGGGTAGAGCAGTTGGCAGCTCGTCTGGCTCATAACCAGAAGGTCGCAGGTTCGAGTCCTGCCCCTGCAACCAAATTGAATTGCCGTCATCTGGCGGCGAAAGGCGCAAAGGTGACCATACACCGGCGCGCAGTGCGTGATGATCTCCCTAGCAGGCACGCACACCTATTTGATGAGGTAGCGATGGAAACAGAAGCCGCCAGCATTCGGGAGTTACGCGCAGCCTTTACCCGCAGCGGGTTGTGGCGCGATGGCTGGAGCTATCTCAAGGCGATTGCCACGCCCAATGTCGAACGTAGTCTGCACATGCAAGTAATCGCGCACCGCAAATATTTACAGCAACACGGCAAGCCTGCACCATTACAGCAGGCACTATTTTAAAACGCAAGGGGACACGCATGGACAAGCTCGTGATGGCGCACAAAATTGCAGAAGCAGCATGCTGCATGGATTGGTTAAAACAAACACCCCACATCAGCGATCTGTGCCGGGCAGAGGCCACCCAATATGTTAATGACCTGCACAACATCGCCATGCAGCTTGCTGAGAGCAGCGTTGACCAGGTGTATGGCAAAAATGACACCGCTGATGACATCTGCAAGATACAGGCCGCAGGCCAATGCGTGTGCGCGGAAGGCGAAGAATGAACATATTCGAGATCACCATCATCCACGACAAAGCCCGCACCACCAGGCGCGTCATTGCTAGCGACTCGATTTCGGCATTAATCACTGGCATGGCGTTCTTCAACAAAAAAGAAACCCTGCCTCTGTCAGTTTTTTGCAAACCTATAGAAAGGATCGCGCCATGGTAACAAAATATCGCCGGATGATTTTTGTAGAAAAAAAGAAACCAGTTGGATGGTACATCATCATCATACTGATTATTATCGCAGTGCTTGTGAGCGTTGGAAAATGAAAATTATCCACCACCTCCACCGCATGCGTATTCAGTATGGCTACGCGACGGTTATTTTTTTACGCGATACCGCAATCGTTGTGGTAGTAATTTTGGCAATATCAAAGATAAGCGAATGGCTAGCCAGATATTATCCGATCGGATGAAATGAAAATCCTGCTGACCATTTTAACCATGTTAATACCCGGCACAGCAATACCGGAACAACTGGATTATAAATGGTGGCTTCCCGAAAACTTTGGCGCACCCTGCACTACCCTAACCGATATCATCGAGGGCACTTGTAAAATTGAAGTAAACAGCAAACCGGACTGGAGCAAAAATTGAACACGATCAAATATATCAAAAAAACGGAACTTGCTGCCGATCCTCAGCAGAATAACGGGAGCACAACATGAAAAGATCAATCACAGACACGCTTCGCCACATCATCTAAAATGGGCCGCAAAGCAACCCACCGCATCATCCGCGACCCCATGGCCTGGATCAACAAGGCCATGCCACTAGCGGGCGACCAGCAGCGTGATATCGGCATAGCCTATCGCGCCAGCCTGCAAGCCATGCTACGCGGATACGGTACCGAACAAACATGGAGCACCGTATCTTGTGCGCTCAACATCGCGCTGATATTGGCCGAAGAAGGCGTATTGCCTCACGCCATGGGCACCATAAAGGAATCTCAAGAAGCCCTGCTCAGATCACACACTCGCGCTGCAAAATTTAAGACCTGGGCATTTGATGGTAGCGGCATTAAAGCCACGCTCGCAGCCACCAATCTCCATGATGAACAACTAAAAATTGCAACCCGAAGCCAAGTGATAAAGGCGCTCAACGAAGTAAAGCGCAGAGTTGCAATTGGCGAAACACTTTAACCACTAAAAGAAAATCATGACCGAACTCACCCTCTTTGCCAGCACCTTCATCCTAGTATTTGCCCTCGGCGCGCAATCACTCAACGTAAACAACGGCCACTACTGGGCTGCTGCCTTAACCAGTTTTGCCATCGGCAGCAGCCAAATGGTGCTGTTCAAGCTGGCACCGCACGCAAGCTGGAGCGAGATCACCGCCTTCGTCATGGGTGGCCCGTTTGGCATCACGACCAGCATGTGGGCACATCCAAGATTAACCAGATTGCTTAACCGCAAGATGCGTAACGCAGAGGTAAGGGGCTGACGCTTGCGGCAGTCCCGCTTGACCGCCTGGTTGGGCGGCTTTTTCAACGGAGAACAAAATGCAGGCAACTGAACAGCAAGTAAGCATGGCAGCACAACTTTATGACATGCGTGACAAGGCACGGCGATTGTTGGGCGACAAGTATAAGCCGCACATGGCAGAGCTTGGAAAGATTTTGCGCATGACAGCAGACCGTGACAAAAAAAGCATACTGGCAGTAGCAACTGAGGTTTGCAAAAAACGTGAATTGATTGGCATGGACATGATGATGATTATGGCGGCGGTGGTAGAGCTAGCAGAGCCGACGCCCAACACAGAATAGGCACCCTAAAACCCAATGAAAGCCGCCACAAATGATAAACGGAATGGAGATACAGCCTTGATGGGTTGTGCGTCTTTTTACTACGAGGAGAGAAAATGAAATTTGAACCTTTCACAATTACCCTGCATACCGATGGTGAAAACATCGAACAGGCACATGTGCACCCAGAATTTACTCTGCTCACAATATTGGTAGGCGGGAAAAAAGAACCCTCACAGGTTATAGACACGGAGTATTTCTTAATAATTGCAAATGCTATCAATTCGGCGATTACGAAGGAACTATGAAAGGAGTAAGCATGAGCTTGCGCGACTAATTGATTTATTTTGAGTTTCATCAGTTGCCACAACATATAAGCGAAGCAGGATACAGC
>JANXWX010000255.1 GCA_025350915.1 Nitrosomonadales bacterium | reverse complement strand
ATCATATATTTCCACGACTTCTAGACTTGGTTCATAAGCGGACTTGATATAAATGTTACCGTCTGCAAAAACAAAAATTACTTTTAACAATCGATCACAATTTGTTGGAGCAACAAACCATAATGTAGGTGGATCGGTTCTTTGTCAAGCACTATTTGAAAGCATAGTAATGGTATGCAAATGCAATGCAAATGCATCATAAATACATCAAGAAAAGACCTTTTTTATGTTAAAGATGTCATCGTGGTACATTATTTGTTTTCATCTCAAGTTATTGATAAATAACAAAACGGCTTATGCAAATGCATTGCAAATGGAATGCTACCTCAATACCTCAATACCTCAATATTAAAACTTCCACACTTTTTAACGAAGTATTTGGCACTAGCCCGCATGGGCTGTCTGCAAATCTTCACTGATCCGGTCAGATTTTCCAACCAGCAGCACAGTTCAACCTCCCTTCATGCAAAGCAGGTTTGGACTTTCGTTCAGATCAAGAACGCTCTTTATTCAGAGTATAGTAGGATCACTTTGTCAAGTTTGTATCGGAATGAATGGTGAATAAGTAAGTGAGTAATTGCTATTGACTGTTTAAATACTTTGCTTTAGAGTAGCTGCAACGCTCGCCGAACGGTGACCGATTCCCATTGATGGATATGCTAAATTTAATGATTCACCAACTAAATACCCGTGTGCGCAACAGCGTGCTGGGTATTTTTTTCGTCTGTAAAACCTTACCAGTGAGGACCACTGGGCTAATCCGTGGAGATCACCATGTCAACAAAAGATGAAATCAGCAAAGTTGAAGTAACCAAACCCGCAGTTGTGGACGTGCAGAACACCGAAGTTACGTCTTCGACAATCACCACAGCAGAGCCCGGCATGGCGGAATACGCCAAGATGCGCGAAGCTGAAGTACGCGGCGAGAAGTACGAACCGCCTGTCAACACTGAAGCAGCACCCGCCGCCGCCACGGATGAGTCCGCCGCCGCCACGGAAGCCGAAAAAGCCAAGGCAGCAGAGAAAACAGACGTAGATCCGCTCACGCAGATCGATGAAAAACACCCAGCCAAGGGTAAGATTGCAAAGCGCATGGGCGAATTGACCGCCGAACGCGAAGCCGAAAAAGCCAAGGCAGTAGAAGCATCTGTCCGGGCTGAAAAGGCAGAACGTGACGCACATGCCGCCCAGGAAGAACTTGCGAAACTGCGCCAGGAAGCCGAAGCTCGGGCAACATCATTGCTCAAAGCAGAGGACGACAAGGTACCAAACCGCGAGAACTTCGAAGACCCCGACGAGTACAACATGGCAGTGGCTCAATACGCCGCCCGCCATGAGCTACGCAAAGCCAATGAGCAGGCATCACTCGCAATCAAGAATCGTGAGGAAGCAGCCAAGGCTGATGCAGAAAAAGCGCGCGTCGAGTCAACCAACAACGAAATCATCAACCTCCACAAGAAGTTCAACGAAAGGATTGTCACAGCAAAAACCGACATCCCCGACTTCGACGAAAAGGTCACGAACAACAAAGATCTGATCGTCAGGAACGAAACTTTCTTTGCGGTTGAGAACAGCGATTTTGGTCCGCAAATGCTCTACCACTTGGCAAGCAACCCTGAAGCACTAAAGGAAATCGAGGCGCTATTACCGGCAACGCCAGGACATGTATTACCGCCGAAGTTCCTGATGCGCCTCGGGGTTCTTGAAGAACAACTGCGCGTCGCTGGCAAACCAAAACCATCCAAGGCAGCCGCACCGATCAAACCGGTATTAAGCCGCCAATCTCCAGAAAGGAAAACTCCCGAAGAAGAATCTACGGAAGAGTACGCATCTCGAGTCAACAAAGAAGAATCGCAAGCAAGAGCCGCAAGAAGGGCCCGTTATTAACCGGGTAGGATTTAACGTCCTGCCCACACTGTGAAGGAACTATCATGGCTAACACGCTTTTAACGCCATCAATCATCAGCAAGGATTCATTGACAATCCTGGCAAACAATCTCGTCATGGCAGGACGGGTGAACCGACAATTCGAAGATCAGCTTGGTGCGAAGATAGGCACCCAATTGACAGTCCGCAAACCGAACAAATTCCTCGTATCTGAAGGAGCTGGACTGTCTGTTCAGGATGTTACCGAACCGTCCACCAGCATCACCGTCACCAACCAGTCACACGTCGACTTCCAGTTTGGCACGTCGGCACTGACCTTGGTGATCGAGGAATTTCGTGAACGTTACCTTAAATCGGCCATGGAAAAGCTGGCAAACCGCATCGACCGAGGTGTACTGGCCAATATCCCGTCGATCTACAACGAAGTTGGATCGCCAGGCGTTACTCCAAACGCCTTCTCCTACGTTGCGAACGTCGCGCAGCGCCTGGACGAAGAGGCTGCGCCACAGAACGAGCGCACCTTGGTACTCAATCCAAAAGCATACTGGGGGATTTGCGTAGGCATCAGCACGGTCTACGTTCAATCGGTAGCCGAGCCCGGATTCAAGGGCTTCATTCCGAACATCGCCAACTTCGAAATCTACCTCGACCAGAACGTCCCGACCCAGCAAACAGGTAACTATGCAGGCAACCCGACCGTAACAGGTTCTGGTCAGACCGGGTCAACGCTGGTCACCGGAGGATGGACTGGCAATCTTGCTACTTTGCTGAACGTTGGCGATGTGTTCACGATCGCCGCTGTCAATGCGGTCAACCCTGAAAGTCTGTCCAGTACCGGATCGCTGCGCAACTTCGTGGTCACGGCCACGGCAAGTTCAGGCGCAGGCGGCGCGTCGACAATCTCGATATACCCGGCAATCACCACGTCCGGCCCATATCAGACAACCGACTCCAGTCCGATTGCTGGCGCTGCGATCACCGTCATTTCAGGAGCCAGTGGCTCCAACCTGACCAAGAACATAGGCTTCACGCGCGACTGTTTCGGTCTGGTGTCTGTTCCGCTGGTCATGCCTGAAGGTGTCGACTTCAAGGCGCAGGAAGTCTACAAAGGCATCAGCCTGCGTGTGATCCGTGCTTATGACATAAATAACGATGTCATGCCAACGCGCCTCGATGTACTTTGGGGCACGGCAACCTTCTACAATGAGCTTGGCTGTAGATTGACTAATTAGCAATATAATCAAGGATATGCAAATGACGGATGAAGTAAAGCGCGAACCACTGTACCAAGTGTGGGCAGAAGAAACGGCAACCGGAAATCTGGTCGCTGTTCCGATGTTCCCCAAGGCACTGAAGGACAATTGCGAAGAGTGGGCTGGCCTGATGATTGAGCAGATCAGGTTGGGCAACGAAAAACGCTACTCGAACCCGCAGGCCGCGCTACATTTTCCAAGCTCTTAACACTTTAATTCGGAAGGAAATATCATGCCTAACATAGCTACACAACCAAATGCAACGACTACGGTCTTTGCCAATCCACCATCCAACGTGGTGCAGGCGACAATCACATCCACGACTACACTCACCGGCACAGGACTTCAGGATAATGCCATGCTGGTGAACTACACCCAGGCAGGTAACATCACGAAGTACCAAGTCGCCATCAACCCGCTATCTGTCGCGGCTACGACTGCGGCGCAAAATACTTCATCGGTGACAACCAGCCTGCAGCCCGGCGTTAACTACGCAACCAACTCCGTGTTTGCCATCAACAAGCCAGCCTTGCAAGCCGGTTTGGGTGTCGGCGGTGTGACGTGCGGCACTACCGGCATCCTGAACGTCAATTATCTCAACGTGTCGAGCGCAGCCATCACCCCGACCGGCGAGGCGAACGACGTTATCGAGATCAAGTCAGGGTCTCTGACCACCACGGCAGCGCTGACCCCGGTAATCGTTCCTATCAACACAACGTCGGAACAGATTTTTACGCTGGCAACGACTGCTGGGCAGCCAGTCATCTGCCTGCCGGGCACCATCGCAATCGTCAACAAGCCGACCAACCAAGCAGGATTGTCATATTCGCCATACGCCCGCGTGGTTGGGATAAACCAGGTCGCCATCACATTCGCCACGATCACCAGCGGCGCAGTGACGACCGGCGTTACCCCGACGGCTGCGGAAAGCTGGAACATGGCATTCCTGCCACAACTGAATGCGTTCAACCCGACGTATGTGTACGGCATCCCGTCAGGTGCAACGGCTACAGGAGCATCGACCACCCTGGAGCAAACCTCCGGCGTGACAGGTATCCTGTTGTCCGACACCATTAGCGGCATTGCGCGCGGCACGACACAGGTTGGACTGTTCATCGGCAGCTACCGTGTGACATCTGCTGGGGTCATAGGTATCAACTATGGCAGTGTGGGCGGCACGCTGACCCCGACAACATCGGAAGTGTTGCTGGCTACCATCCAACGCCAAAACCCGCTCAACCCGATGATGATTTACAGCTCGCTGTTGTCAACCTCCAGCATCGCGGCTACGACATCGGCGGAAGTGACGACCACGGTAAACGGCTTGTTGGTAAGCTCTTCAGTCCTGATCAACAAGCCATCGTTGACCGCAGGCCTGATGATCACCAACGTCCGGGTATCGGCGGCCAACACATTGGCGGTCCAGTACACCAACTTCACCACCACGGCTATTACGGTGCCAGCCGAAACATACACGATCGGCAACGTGCAATTGCAAGGCCCCGGTCTTGGCCTGACCACTACCGCCGGTCTGTTCGTGATGCAGTCGTTCTATCCGTCCTTGCAACAAAGTGCTACCCTGGCCAACGCCTTGCGCACCGCATTGTTGGCGATCGATACGGCATGCTCGGTGGGTGCAAGCACAACATCATAAAACAGTTGCGTTAATTGGAAACAAAGTTGTAAACTAACCCTCGCTAGAAATGGTTGGGGTTTTTTTTTATTTAATCAAGGAGAAAATAGTGCGCGTATCTATAGTGATCCCTGCTTGGAATGGTGAAAAATTCATTGCCAACGCAGTAAAAAGCGCCCTCGCGCAAAAGTTTTACGATCCAGGAACAGGGCTTCAAGAGCTTTTCGAAGTCATCGTTCGAGATGATGGTTCGACCGACAATACTCTGGGGGTTCTGCGAGAAATAAAGGACTGGCGCTTGTTCATTGTCGCAGGTGAAAACTCAGGCGGGATAGGGTATTCATTCCAGAATGCTTTCGATCTGGCGACAACTACCTATGTGGTGATGCTGGGACAGGATGATACGCTCGATGAGAACTATGTTGAGCGTGTATTGGAGGCGTTCAAGACTTCGAACAGCAACGGCGACGACGTGGTGATGGTTGGCTGCCAGCCGCGCTTCATCGACACAGCCGGCAACCCATACGCCAATACTGGCGACCCACGTCTGAAAATCCCGAAGGCCAGAAACATGAAACGCGAGGAATGGCAATCCCTGTTCCGCATCGGGAATATATATTTCGGCATCAATACCTATCTGCGTTCCGCAGTCATCGTGGCGGGCGGATTCGACGGCAATGCCGGGTGGTTGCTTGACTGGGATCTGTATACCAGGCTAACCAAGAACCACGACATCTTCGTCATCGAAGAGGAAATCTGCTCGCTCGGCCTGCACGGCGACTCGACCAGCTACATCACGCTCGACAAAATCCCGCTGCAACACAAATACGTGCGATACATCCGCGAGAAGAACTACAAGCCGACCAAGAGAAAAGTGGCTCTTGCAACCCCGTTCTACATGAGCCAGGGGTTCTCGGTACATGCTCAATCCATTGTTGCCACCACGCTTATGCTTACCCAATCCGGGATCGACTGGGAGCTGATCTGGCTGAACGGCGACTCGTATGTAGATCGGGCAAAGAACACCATCGTAGCCAACTTCCTTGAATCCGATTGCACTGACCTCATCATGATAGACTCGGACGAGCAGTTTCATCCGATCGCCATATCAAGACTGCTGCAACACGAAGAGGAAATCGTTGCGGCAGCGTATCCGTTTAAGAACAACTGGGATCAATTCGCGGGCAATCCCATGACTGAAATCAAGGATGGCGTGATGTCGTACACCGGATTCAGGCCATTGTCTGACGGATCCTTTCTGCTTCAAGCGTACAATGTCTCCGGTGGGTTCTTGCGAATCAAGCGAAGCGCGCTTGAAAAGTACGCGGACGCATATCCGGACGATTGTTATACTGACGATTGTGCATGGCCAGATCGTCCAGGTCGCATCTACACATCGTTTTTCATGTGCGATATTGTCAATCATCAGCGGTATGGCGAGGACGCTTACTTTGGCCGACGCATGAAAGAAATCGGAATAAAATTATGGATAGACACAAACATTTGGATAACGCATTTTGGGATCAAGGGGTGGACTGGAAATTTCCATGAACACCTGCAGAAGCTGGCGAAGCAGAATCCAGTTCCAAATGACTACATCAAGGCGCTAAGTGATGAAGGATTGATTGTCACAACCACAGTACCGGAAGCTAAAGCATGAACGAATTCGAAAAATATCAGTATATCCTGTCCATGCTGTCATATAATAAAGAAGGCGGTTCTTTTACTTGGAAAAAAAGAGTTGGTGATGATCCTACCACCCGTAGGTTCAATGCCAAAAGTGCAGGAAAAATTGCAGGGAGTGTAAATAGTAATGGGTATATTCACATTGGTATTAGAATAAATAATCAAAGATATGAATTTTATTGCCATCGACTTGTATGGTTTAGCGAAACTGGAACAATTCCCGAGCTGGACATTGATCATATTAACCAAAGCAGAGTTGATAACCGGTTTATCAATATTAGGATGGTAAGCCGTAGTGTTAATATCAGAAACAGCAAATTAACCAGCAGAAACTCATCCGGAGTGTGTGGAGTCCATTGGAATAAAAGAATTAAAAAATATCTGTCGTTAGCTGTTGGTGATATTGTTGGGAGGTCAGTGCATGTTGGATCATTCGATAACATCGAAGATGCAGAACTCGCTGTTAAGAAATTCAGGCGCGAGCATGGATACACAGAAACTCACGGACGTAATTATAGGTGATCAAAAATGCTGTGTCGTCATTGTAACGCTGAGTTGACATTGCAAATGGTAGACCTGGGCACCGCGCCACCGTCCAATGCCTTCCGCTCTACCCCTGACGGAGTGGAGCATTACTATCCGCTGCAAGTCCTCGTGTGTACCGCCTGCTGGTTGGCCCAGACAAACCTTGACCTGTTCAAGCTTGGGTATGATGAGCTATTCACAGCCGAATATCCCTATTTCTCGAGCACGTCACCGAGTTATGTAGAGCATGCAAGGCGTTTGGTCGAACACATGACAGACATGCTGCATCTTGGACCTGACTCATTGACCGTGGAAGTAGGATGCAATGACGGGTATCTGTTGCAGCACCTTGAAACACCATTCATTGGATTTGAGCCAACTAAAACTGTGAATTCATGCAAAAACTTTAAAATGCTGAGAAATATACGCAAGGTATTTTTTTCTGAAAATGCTGCCAAGGAACTTGCTCAACTCAATATACGTGCCGACTGGATGGTCTGCAACAATGTTCTGGCTCATGTGCCAGATATCAATGACTTCGTGCGCGGATTTGCCATGCTACTCAAGGATGACGGAGTGGCTACGTTCGAGTTTCCGCACTTGCTCAACCTGATCGCGCAAAACCAGCTTGATACCATTTATAACGAACACTACAGTTACCTTTCATTGACAGCAGTCGATCGCATTTTCAAGGAAAATGGTCTTGATATATTCGACGTGGAGTGCATTCCAGTACATGGCGGGAGCTTGCGTGTGTATGCCCAGAGGCGCGATACCGGGTGCCGTGAAAATACTCTTCTGGTGCGAATGATCCTTGACCGTGAAGAAGAGGCTGGCATCAAGACAGAGAAGTTCTATCGTGACTTCCAGTGCTCCGCCGAGAACGTGAAGAACAACCTGCTAGTGTTCCTGCTCCAAGCAAAGCAACTAAAGCGCACCGTGGCTGCGTTCGGTGCAGCAGCCAAAGGAAACACTCTTTTGAATTTCGCTGGGGTGCGGTCAGACTTGGTGCAGTTTGTGGTGGACGATACCCCATCCAAGCAGGGTAAGTTTCTGCCTGGAAGCCGTATTCCTGTGCTCAAGGAATTTCCTTTTATCCCAGACTACGTTCTGATCCTGCCATGGAATTGGAAGGACGACATCATCAAGAAGCTGTCATACATGGGTGAACATGGAACAAAGTTCGTCACGGCAATCCCAAAATTGGAGATATTATGACTATAAAACGAACTGTGTACGAGAAAAATAACCCATTATAACTGGAGGTAACATGAATATTTACCATCCCCTTTTTATTAGGCGATCTTTATTTGCTATTTCCATGCTTTTATCACATATAAAATCTATCTGTGAGGTGTGTTCAGATATAGTTGGTTACGAAAAACAACAAGATGGATTTAATCTTGTTTGTTACAGACCTAAATCAAGAAATCATAAGCACACTGGTATATATCGTATGTCTGGTTATGATTCTATGTCTGAAATGGACTGCGTTTTTTATTTGATAATGAAGTATTTTGTTGGTCGTATAGGAAATATTTCTATCAAAACACTTTGGCCATACTGGATGAAATAAGGAAATAACATGCTCATACTTATCGACACAGAAGAAAATAATATAATCTTAAGAGATCAAAAAAAAGATACCGAAAACCTAAAAGATTTAGGTCACATCAGTCTCTACAGCAAGGAGTCTTTTGAGCTTTTAAATGAATTGCAAATCAAAGTTGGATGGCAGCTACGTTATCCGTATACAGCATCATGGCTTGGCTTTCAGTTATTGCAAATCCCGCCTGACGCAATGAGAATGCAAGAAATAATTTATAAACTTCGTCCAGACATAATCATCGAGACTGGTGTGGCGCATGGAGGGTCTTCAATATTCATGGCCAGTATTTGCAAGTTGACGGGGATAGGACACGTCATCGGCGTGGAGAAAGGTCTTCTCTGCCGAGAAAGAATTGAATCACATGATCTATCTGAATATATCACATTGATTGAGGGTGATTCGATTAGCAAGGAAACCGTAGATCATGTGTACCGTCTGTGCCGCAGAACAGATCGTGTTCTTCTGATACTCGATTCATGCCACAGAAAATCTCATGTACTGGCAGAACTTGAGGCATATCATCATTTGATTCGCCCAGGATTCATGATCATAGTTCAGGATGGAAATATGGAAGTACTGGCTAGTGCTCCACGGGGAGATCCTTCGTGGACAGTGGACAATCCTCAAGAGGCGGTAAAGGAATTTATCGCACATCATCCTGAATTCGTGATTGATCAGACTGATTTGTTGTTTGACATTGATGGTATAGGGCGTAATATAACCTATCACACCAGTGGTTTTTTGCGAAGAATTTAATTATCAATTTTAGGAGGATATATCATGAGAACACTTGAATCGCTTTGGGAAGAACTGAAAACCCTGCTTCACTCGCCCGTATCACTCAAACCGCTATGGGAAGAAATGATCGCCAAGATACACGAACTTGAGTCTCGTGTTGCGTCCCTTGAAGGATACCAAGCTGCTGCGAATACACCAGCTTCTCCAGCGCCAACAGAACCAGCGCCAACAGAACAGGTAATCAATCCAGATACACCCGCAGCTACAAGCGCGAACGACTCCGGCGGCGCTGGTGACCCGCCCGCCACTCCTTCGGGTAACCCTTCACCAGAGAAGCTGCCGGACCAGAATGCCTTAGAATCAGTTGTCGAGACGCCAGCACCCACTCATTAAATTTGTTATGCCGCCTATCTTTCTGCGAAGCGTAAACACCACGAGTTCTGCACTATTTGAAAGGAAAAATATCATGTCATTTCAGGAATACCCGAAGCGGATGGTTCACAAAGACCATACCCAGGCAGTGTTCAAACCACTGACCGAAGAAGAGCAAAAGATGAAGGGTTTGTTTGCGTCAATACCGCAACTGCTTACACCAGAACGGTTTGCCGATATAACGGTCAGCAATCTCGATCAGGAAAAGCAGTACGCATCCAAGGGTTACCGTCCAGCCAGCGGAGCCAATATGGCTGAGTATGAGCAGGCGATTCTCGACCAGAAGCCGCACGATGGGTATGTATTACAAGCATTCCCGAAATACAAGTATCACGCATTCAACATGCCTGTTGTGGTCAAGGACGCAGCAGCAGAAGCTGCTCTCGGTGAAGGATGGGAAGACTCTCCTGTTATCGCTACCGAAGACGACATAGAGTCAGAGAACGTAGCTCTGCAAACAAAAGCCTC
>JANXWX010000252.1 GCA_025350915.1 Nitrosomonadales bacterium | reverse complement strand
ACGAGCATAATGATGCCCAGGATCTTCTTCCCGTTGCTGCCGATGCTGGCCATTTTGCCGCGTACACGTTGCATGCCTTCGCGCGAGAGCATGCCCAGTATAACGATGGGCGTGCTGGCGCCAAGTCCGAATAGCAGCATGGTTAAACCAACCTGGGGCAACTGTTGACCCTGGCTTGCCAGGCCGATGGCCACGCCCAGGGTTGGGCCTATACAAGGGCTCCAGGCAAGTCCGAGAAGCAAGCCCAAAATAAATTGTCCGGTTAATCCGGTCATATTGAAATTGGCAATCCAGTTGTTTCCTGCCCCGCCGATTCCTGCCGTTGCGGCTGCAAAACGCTGCTGTAACCAGGTGGAAAGCAGGATAAGTCCAAAAATGATCAACAGCCAGGCAGAGAATGTGCGCAAGATACCGGGATCAAAATCAAATACATTGCCGAGGCTGGCGAGCAAGGTGCCGGTTGTCGCGAATGACAGGGCGAGCCCCCCGCCCAGTGCCAGCGGCCCCAGGCGATGACCCGTCATCGCAGTGCCTACCAGGATAGGGATAAGTGGCAGTACACAGGGTGACAGGGTAGACAGAATACCTGCCACGTAAGACAGGCCGTAGGTGGCTAACCCCAGTTCTGCGCTCATTACAGAGCCTTTCTCAGTAATTCAGCGATGCGTGTGCTGTCCGTTTCACCGGTTGAGCGTGAGACTTCGTTGCCATTTTTGAACATGATAAAGGTGCTTTGATTACGGACTTTATATTTGCGTAACAGTTTTTTCTCTGTATCGAAGTTAGCTCTCAGCACGGGCAGGTTTTTGAATTCATCCATGGGCAACAGGTCTTCAAGTACTGCGTCCTGTGCGCGGCAAACAGGGCACCAATCTGCATGTATATGCAGCACCACAGGCTTGCCCTCTTTAAGCAATTGATCAAACTTGGCTTGATCGAAGGGCATATTGGCTGCCAAGGCAGTACTCGTGGCAAGTGTAAACAGCAGGAATGTACGATATATCAGTTTGATCATATTTATTCTCCAGTTAGGTGACCATTGGTCGTCAAGAATCCTGAAACCTTACAATGAAGTTGCAAGTTTCTTCTTTGATTGCCATACCCAAAGCCTGTATCCCAGCAATACGGCAAGTACGGAAGAATAAATAATCGGTTGCGTCAGATCTTTCTTAACAAGCCACCAGTAGTGCAATACGCCGAACAGGGCGATGGTATACACTAGTCGGTGCAGCAGCTGCCAGTTTTTTCCACCCATTTTTTTCATCATCGCATTTGTCGACGTTAGCGCAAGTGGGATTAACAGGACAAAAGCGGCAAAGCCGATGGTGATGAAGGGACGTTTAATTACATCTTTGTACATCGTGCTTAAATCGAAAAATTGATCCAGCCAAATGTAGGTGATGAAATGTAACGTGGCGTAGAAGAAGGCAAATAAACCTGCCATACGCCGTAGTTTGATCAACCACGTCCATCCGCTCAATTTGCGTAGTGGCGTGATAGTCAGCGTGATGAGTAAAAATACCAGCGTCCAGGTACCAAGAGAACGGGTGATTAACTCGATAGGATTGGCGCCGAGCTGGTCTGAAAAGGCAAACCAGCTTAATCTTAACAGCGGATACAAGCTGGCAATAAACAGCGCAGCCTTTAGTTGGGAAAAATATTTCACTAATAAAACTTTCTTAAATCCATACCCTGATACATTGATGCCACTTGCTCGGCATAACCGTTAAACATCAAGGTGTCACGTTTTAAAAACTCACCAATACGCCGTTCTTTAGCCTGACTCCAGCGCGGATGATCCACCGTGGGGTTAACGTTAGCAAAATAACCGTATTCATTTGAATTGGCTTTCATCCAGGAGCTGGCCGTTGGTGTGGATGAAAAACGAATTTTTACAATTGACTTGGCGTTTTTAAAGCCATATTTCCAGGGTGCAACCAACCTGACCGGTGCGCCATTCTGATTCGGTAACACTTCACCATACAAGCCCAGGGCAAGTAACGTCAGCGGATGCATGGCTTCATCAATGCGCAAGCCTTCTACATAGGGCCAATCTAATACACTGGAACGTTGGCCTGGCATTTGTTTTGGATCTTGCAGCGAGATAAATTCGACAAACTTTGCATTACCGTTGGGCTCGACTTGCTTGATTAATTCACTGAGAGGGAAACCTGCCCAAGGGATGACCATAGACCAGCCTTCTACGCAGCGTAGCCTGTAGATGCGTTCTTCAAGCGGGGCAAGTTTAAGCAGCGCGTCGATGTCGTAGGTTTTCTTGTGTTTGACCTCGCCCTCGATGCTGATCGTCCACGGGCGAGGGTTCAGGGTGTGGGCTAGTTGTGCGGGGGAGTATTTGTCCGTGCCAAATTCATAGAAATTGTTGTAAGTTGTGACATCTTTATAGGGTGTCAGCTTTTCGTCCGTACTAAATTTACTTTTGCGCAGATCGTTTAGCTTTGCAGCGGTACTGGCCTGTGCCTCATTGCTACCCAGTAGCAAGCCGGGTGCTGCCATGCCCGTTGCAAGTGCGCCTAGTGAGAGCGTCGACGCACTCAAGAATTCGCGGCGGGACAAGTACAGTTGTTTGTCGGTAATTTCAGATGACTTGATGTCGTCAGGTTTTTTGATGAGCATGGCAACTCCTTAAGGTTAACTCGTTAAATGTTCGTGTCTCAATCCTTAGTCGATACAGATACGGATTCATT
>JANXWX010000223.1 GCA_025350915.1 Nitrosomonadales bacterium | reverse complement strand
GAGGGAATCGTACTTGCTTTTCCAATGGTTTTATAAATCCGGCTTACCGTTAAAGTCTACGCGACGATTTTCTTGCCAGCATTTTTCTTCATGGCAGGTTACTTTGGGCTTTTCTTCGCTAAAGCTTGTTGTGCGTATTTGTTTGCTTGGCACGCCCATAATATGACATGGTGGCGTCAGGAATAAAAGCAATCGTTACCGAGGTGCGTCCAGCGACACTGGGGTTTTGCAGCGTGACACGTGAACCCGCAGATGTGCTCAGTGTCACTGGAAAGTTAAGCGGCTGCTCACTCCAGGCCAACCACAAATATTCCGGCAGATAACGTACATAACGATATTCGCTGCTTGGATCAACATCCTGTTTGAATTCTTTGACACTTGACCGATAGCCATCAGAGATGATTTCCCAACCCCAGGTTATGCCGGCGGCAGAAATAATCAAGCCATTTCTGACGAGGTCATCAGAACCTGATTTAAGGCCTGCATCGGCTATCACGATACCCAGAGCGGCACCACCAATCCCCGCCAGTATTCCTAAACCTGTTTTGGCAGCTATCTTGGTTGAAGCAATAGCTCCGCTGGTGGTGGCTTTGCCGCCAAAGGCAGAGTCGAGAATGAGTTCATGCAGTTCGCTTTCTCGTTCCAGGTGGCGTTCATACCACTTGCGGGCATCGGGAGAAAGATGGGTGGTGAGAGGGCGTTTGTTATTGTCACTGATATAAAGTGCGCTGCGCTGACCACGCAATTTAAAGCTGACTTGCCGTGACGAGCGCAAAGGGTTGAAGTTCAGTTCAGGGTTCCAGCTTACCTCCGGCCCCGGTCCACCGAGTACGATAATCAAACTGGCAGGCGGTTGTACACGATTGGCCAGTTCAAGCGCCCAGGTAAGTGTGTTGTCCATATACCAGGCTGCCCTGAAATCTACCTGTGCCTCCCGCCATTCGCCGCACATCGACCAGAGGCCAGCCAGAAACAGACGCAGGGTAGGGTCATCAAAGTGTCCGGCGGGGCTCCAGGGCAGTGACAGCAGGCTGCTGGCCTGGCGTGCCTCCACGCAGGCATTGTCATTTTGCCCCTGTAATGAGTAGGCCCAGCTCAACAATAAATGCAGCCATATCACTTCGTGCTCTGAAGCATAGTAGTCTTCGGGTGTTTGCAAATAGAAAAAAGTTTTAGCTTCGCGTGTAACGTGATAGCGAACCCTGTTTTCCAGTATTTCAACTTGTTGCTGTAATTGCTTGGTTTGCGCCTTGCCCTGTATAAGATTCAGATATGCTTTTTCGACGGTGGTGATGAAATTACCCGTTTCCGCACCGCGTGGAAAACTCAGATAGGCATCGTCAGCGTTGCCTTGCAGAAACTGATCCTGGCTTTTTTGATAATCCTGTTTACTCAGCAGGCTGGTGTGGCTGCAGCCTGTGATAAGCAGGAAAGTAATCAGCAACAATAGGCGGGCTGGCTTGGGCATCTTTAATCAAGAATGAGGAGGTAATTGTTGCCCTAAAGCATGCCGCGCTCGGCGAATGATAAACATCCATTACCGGCAACAATGAAGTGGTCAAGTACGCGCACATCAACCAGCGCAAGGGCCTGTTTGAGCGCATCTGTCAGCATGCGGTCAGATTGGCTTGGCTCGGCCACACCTGATGGATGATTGTGCGCCAGGATAACCGCAGCGGCATTGTGAAAGAGGGCACGTTTAACGACCTCTCGCGGATACACACTGGTTTGAGTGAGCGTTCCCTGAAACAGTTCTTCATTTGCGACAACCCGATGTTGCGCATCGAGAAAGATCACCATAAATACTTCTTGTTGGCGACTACGCAGCAACAGTTGCAAGTATTCTCTGACCGCACGGGGGGAGTTGAGTGCATCCCCGGTGCTCATCTCTTCGACGAGTGCTCGACGCGACATTTCCAGTACCGCCTGCATTTGTACATACTTGGCCTGGCCCATTCCGTGTATGTCGCAAAAATCGGCTTCGCTGGCTGCAAACATCTGGGTGAGTGATTTGAAGCGCGAGAGCAGATCACGCGCAAGATCGACGGCACTTTTACCCGTTACGCCGGTACGCAGGAAGATCGCGAGTAACTCGGCATCGGAGAGAGCGGCTGCGCCCCGTAGAATTAACTTCTCGCGTGGACGCTCTCCCTCGGGCCAATCATTTATTCCCATCTCACCTCCCAGTATGCAAATTTCGATTAAGCACCGCAGATTTTTGCTAAGATACGCGGCATTATGGAACAAATTAAAACAAAAAGCATAGTATTAGGCATTACCGGCGGCATTGCGGCCTATAAGGCGGCCGAGTTGGCGCGCATGCTTATCAAGCAGGATATCGTTGTGCAAGTCGCGATGACAGATGCTGCCTGTCATTTTATTACACCGCTGACATTGCAAGCCTTGACCGGGAAACCCGTACTCACCAGCTCTTGGGGTGAGTCAGGGAATGGCATGGATCATATCAATCTGAGCCGCTCGGCTAATATGATTGTTATTGCACCAGCCACCGCAGATTTTATCGCGAAGCTGGCGCATGGTCTGGCGGATGATTTATTGTCCAATATGTGCCTTGCGCGTAACTGTTCCCTACTGATAGCACCTGCGATGAATCGGCAGATGTGGGAAAGTGCCGCAACACAACGCAATATCAAACAGCTAATGGCGGATGGTGTGATTGTTCTGGGGCCGGATAGCGGTGTGCAGGCCTGTGGTGAAGAAGGTCTGGGACGTATGCTGGAACCTGCGCAACTGGCGCAAGCCGTTGTCGCTCAGTTCCAGCCAAAATTATTAACAGGTACTAGAGTCATGCTGACAGCAGGGCCAACCTATGAGGCGATCGATGCCGTACGCGGTATAACCAACCGTAGTTCCGGCAAGATGGGTTACGCCATTGCGCAGGCGGCACTTGAGCTGGGCGCGCAGGTTACGCTGGTGTCTGGCCCAACCGTACTACTGGCTCCTCATGGCGTAGAGCTTGTACAGGTGAATAGCGCACAGGAGATGTTTGAGGCGGTTAAAACACATGTTGCGGGGACCGATATCTTTATTGGTGTCGCTGCGGTCGCGGATTATCGGGCTGCTGAGACCAGTACGCAGAAAATTAAAAAAAGCACAAGTAATTTAACACTGGTGCTGGTACCCAACCCCGATATTCTTGCCTATGTAGCTGCACTACCCAAGCCCCCATTCTGCGTAGGATTCGCCGCTGAAACCGAAAACCTGAAGACGTATGCAACACAAAAACGGACAGCGAAAAAGTTGCCCTTGCTAGCAGCTAATCTGGCGCAGCAGGCGATAGGCGCGGATGATAATGAGTTGATCTTGTTTGATGACGCGGGCGAGCATTTACTTCCACGTGCAGACAAACTTACTCAGGCGCGTGCGCTCATGAACCACATCATAAAACTAAAAGGAATTACGTAATGAAGAAGGTGGATGTAAAAATTCTGGATGCTCGCTTGCATGGAAATCCTCCAGCTTACGGAACTCCCGGTTCGGCAGGTATCGATTTGCGCGCCTGTATTGACAACAACATGATTATTGCGCCGGGCCAGTGCGAGCTGATACCCAGTGGCATTGCAATGCATATTGGTGATCCACATTTTGCCGCGATGATATTGCCAAGATCGGGATTAGGACATAAGCACGGCATTGTGTTGGGTAACCTGGTTGGCTTGATTGACTCGGATTATCAGGGGCAAATATTTGTTTCGCTATGGAACCGCGGCCACACCCCGTTCACCCTGGTTCCGCTGGAACGTATGGCGCAATTGGTGATCGTGCCGGTAATGCAGGTGGAATTTAATATTGTGGAAGAGTTTCCGTTGAGCCAACGTGGAACAGGTGGTTTCGGCAGTACTGGCAAGCATTAACTTAATCTCTGCAATTGATGCCCGTAAGCTTTATGGTGGATTAATCTATAAGTGTGATGGTGCGATAAGCAATTTCCACGATAACCAGTTCATCCACGCCATTGGGCAAGCGTAGCGTAATGGTATCGTTTTCATGTGCTTTGAGTAATGCTCTGGCCAACGGCGAAACCCAACTAATCAAGCCTTGTGCCGGATTCGCCTCATCAACACCCACGATGCTGAAAGTACGATTTTCGCCATCCAATCCGCATACTGTCACGGTTGCGCCAAAAAATATTTGATCACAATTCATGCGTAATGCGGGATCGACAACTTCTGAATTTTCAAGACGTTTGGCTAAAAATCTGATGCGTTTATCAATTTCGCGCAGCCGTTTTTTACCATAAATATAATCCCCGTTTTCGGAACGATCGCCGTTCGATGCCGCCCAGGTAATGGTTTGCACCAAAGCGGGTCGTTCTGATTTCCACAGCAGATCCAGCTCGTCCTGTAACTTGCGGAAACCGGCCGGGGTGATGTAGTTTTTTGCGCCAAGGGGAACCTGTAGCTCAGCTTCCGGCAGGTCATCTTCATCAGTTGCTTCAAATTCGGTTGTAAATGCTTTACTCATATTGGCTGGCATCAGGGCCTGAAATATTGCCATCCCTGTTTTTGGCGATTAACGATATGAACCGCGCCAAATGGCGTTACTGCGATATCGGCTATCAAATCGGTTGTGTTTACATTGTCTGTTTTCAGCGATCTGCCACAGGCAACAATCTTTATCCCTTCACTCTGGATTTTTTGAATTAACGGCAACTCCTCACTGTCTACAGTGAGAAATTTTACGGCTGGTCCAAACACGACGATTTCAAATTTTGATTTCGTCAAGACTTCACGCATATTTGAAGTTAGTTTTAAGACTCTTTCAAATTGCGCCTTGTCGCCATTTGCCTGTACTACGATTGCTTTGGATACAACTTCAGCAGAAGCAAAGCCGCTCATGCAGGCAAGAAATAGTGCCAATAATTTATTCAGTTTCATTTTTGTTCTCCAGATGTAAGTGCAGGTAAATCAGGAGTTATGAGAAAAAATTCCCGGATAAACCGGGAATTTTTAATACAACTAATCACAACAGGATATGTTGTGAATCAGGCTTCACGCATCATCAGGTAATACTGTATTTTCATGGTGATCGCAGATCCTGCAATTATTGAAGCAAGTGCCAGGAAAGATCCCAGTGACAGCGTCGATACACCGCTTAGTCCCTGACCAATCGTGCAACCCACGGCTGTGATACCGCCAAAACCCATCAACATTGCACCAACGATATGCGAGGTCAGGTCTTTGGCTGAGGTAAAGTATTCCCAACGGAAACTCTTGGAAATAAGTGCATATAACAAAGATCCCAATACCACACCCCAAGCAGCTGATACGCTGAATGTAATGACGTTAGATATGTCTGTCCAGTAACCGAGATACTCAATGGTGTAAGCAGACGGGGCTACAAATGAAAAGGATTCTGCCAGATGCGAGGCAGTACCCATAAACGTCATTTCCAAGGTATCGGGATTTTCAGCATAACCCATATGTCCCGTTACATACCAAGCTGCAACAATAACCAGACCAAGCACTATGCCGCTCAAGTTATTGTCTGCCTCTTTACGGAATTCCTTGCTCATGTATACAAAAATCAGCAAGGCAAGGGCGACTACAGCAGTGACTAATAAGAGCAGTGCTTTGGCATCCAGCCCGGCAAAACCAGTCATTAAACCTGGTATGGTCTGGCTATGATCGAACTGTATCGTGACAGAAGGTGCTGACAATACGCCGGCACGGAAAGCGCCAAAAAGTCCCTTAAGGGTCATGATTGCGGAAACACCCATAAATACAAATACAACCAGTGATTTAAGGTTGCCACCGCCCAGTCGGATAAGGGTTTTACTGCCGCAACCGGAGGCGAGTGTCATGCCTACACCAAAGGTAAATCCGCCGACAAGAAAGGTGAGTATTGGGAAGCTGGAACCAGTGTAGATTGTTTTTGATAAATCCAGATAGCCGAAATAGGCAAGCAGGTTGGTACCGATAATCGCCACTGCAATGGCAAGTATCCATGCACGCATACGTCCCCAGCTTCCCATGTTTACCACATCGGAGACCGACCCCATCGTGCAAAAATTGGTTTTGTTACCTATAAACCCAAATATGACACCTAAACCCAACCCCCATAGGACAACCGTCGTAGCTAAACTCATATTCAACCCCCTAAACTATCTGTTTTAAAAATTATTAAATACCATGCACAATTTTTTTCAATTCAGTATGTAGAAAAAATTTTGCCTGGTGAATAAGAAAAATGCTTATTGACCAGGCAGTATTAGGACATCAATGGGTCATTTATGCAAGACCAGGATTGCCTTTAACACCAATTAACTTGGGCATATTCAGCTTGCGTGGAGTGATGACTTTCTTGGTGCGCAAGTAACCTGCTACCAGGTCATAAATTGGCTCGCCCACAACACCTTCAGCAACGGGGGCCCAGCCTGCAACCTTGTACTTTTTGTTTGGGTTAAGGGCTTTGTCATTCAGCATCATATTATTGATACGTTTGCCAAAACCCTTGGTCAGGTCGCATGTGTACTGTATGCCGCCCACGCGAACCATATCGCCACCTTGTTGCTTGTATGGGTCAGCATTGAACAGATTGTCACAAACGTCTTCCATGATGGTCTTGATGGTTTCACCGGTCATTTCAGTCAGTGTTGTTTGCGGATAAGTAATGGCGGTTTGATCCATTACGTGCTCCAGGGTAATTGCTTCGCCTGGCAACAAAGATGTACCCCAACGGAAGCCGGGAGAGAAGGCAGCATCCGCACCTTTAACTTCCATCAACGCATCAAGGATAAGCTGGTCGAAGGTACCGTTAAAGTTGCCGCGACGGTACAGTGTGCCTTCGGTAATAGCCAGTTTTTCAGCCAATTGTGCTTCATAGGGTGCGCGGATATTTTTGATCAGCGTTTCCATTTCCGCATCGGGTGCAATCAAGTTGGAGAATACAGGTAACAGCTTGTATTTGAAGCCGGCGATCTTGCCACCTTTAACGTCGAAATCGAGTACGCCCAAGAACTTTCCGTTTGAACCTGCATTCGTTACCAGAGTCTGACCGCTGCGGTTTTTGACGATAGTTGGAGCAGGAATACCATCATGCGTATGTCCGCCCATGATGGCGTCGATACCGGTAACGCGGCTCGCCATCTTCAGATCCACGTCCATACCGTTATGGGAAATGACAACGACAACCTGAGCACCTTTTGCGCGTGCTTCATTCACCACTTTTTGCATGTTTTCATCCTGAATGCCGAAACTCCAGTCGGGAACCATGTGACGCGGGTTGGCTATAGGTGTATAGGGGAAAGCCTGGCCGACAATGGCGACGGGAATTCCGTTGATGTTTTTCATTACATAGGGCTGGAATACCTGGTCACCAAAGTCGTTGGTCTTGACGTTTTGCGCAACAAAATCCAGATTCCCCTTGAAATCGTTTTCGATGATTTCTTTTACACGATCAGCGCCTAAAGTGAATTCCCAGTGGCCAGTCATCACGTTAACGCCGAGCAGTTTGCAGGCGTCTACCATGTCCTGGCCATTGGTTTTGAGTGATGTATAAGAACCTTGCCATGTGTCGCCACCGTCAAGCAACAAAGAGCCGGGGCGGCTAGCGCGAATTTGCTTGACCAGCGTAGCCAAATGGGAGAAACCACCCACCTTGCCAAAGGTTTTGGCTGCTTTTTCAAAATTCAGGTAAGTAAATGCATGCGACTCCATAGTGTTGGGACGCACGTTGAAGTGTTTAAGCAACGCTTCACCGACAAGATGGGGTGGTTTGCCCTGCATGGAACCCAAGCCGATATTGACATCCGGCTCACGGAAATAAATTGGTTTTAATTGAGCGTGGCAATCTGTCATGTGCATGATCGAAACATTACCAAATGCAGGCAAGTCGTAAAAGCTGTCGGTTTTATCTTTGGTGGCGGATAAAGCTGATTTACTGTTCAGCGCCAATCCGGAAGCTGAGGCGAGTGCGAGCAGTTGTAAAAATTCACGACGGTTCATGGACATAAAGTTCTCCTGTTAAATTCTGAAAAATGCAAATATATAAATTACTAAAATCGCTAAAAGAATCCGGACACATTTAATGTGTCCGCAATAGTTCTAGAAGTGTGTTAACAATCAGACTCGGCATATCATTTATGCCGCAATGCAACTATGAGATCAAATTGGTTTAATGGTATACAAGTAAAGATAACGCCACTAAAAATTCAAATTTCCGGGGTGCTTGCTTAGATTAGGTTGCCGTTATGCATAAAATATCTATACACAACAATCAACCGCTTTAAAAACAAATACGCCCGGAATTCTGAATTTTTAGTGAAGCCCTAAATTTAATTAGGCTACCGCTACTTCGCCGTCAAACTTGTTACCCAAGTTATCAACAGCATTAATAGCAATTTTGTCGCCGGCTTTTACGCCTTTAACTTTAAAGCCCAAGAATGGGTTCTTGGAAATCGCGCCGCCCCATTGTGCTTCCATGATGGCTTTGCCATTCAAAGTTGTAACAACTTCATTGATAAAGTGAGCTGGAACCAGCTTGTCGGTTTTTGCATCTTTACGAGTGCCGGGTTCCATTGGGTGGCTCATCAAAACCTTTACTTCAGCTACGTCGCCTTGAAGCGCCGCGCGCATTTTCATTCCTTCTGCCATGTTAATCTCCTTTAAATCATAAATAAATTGGTGTTACAAAAGTGCTCAAGGGGTGATTAACCGCCGCAACCACCGATTGTTACTTTAACCTCTTTGCTGGCCATGTAAGTTTTGCCGCCTGCTTTAACGGCTACGCGTACCAGTGAAGTTTGACCCATTTTGATGCGGGTAGAAATGTAAGGCTCTGTACCATTCATGAATTCAAAAGAAGCAACCATAGGAGTAGGGTTCTTTTCTACAAAGATGGCCATAGAAGTTGTACCAGGAATTTTGCTGGTTGCTTCAACAGGAACAACGGCACCATTTTCAGCGATTTCCGGGGCTTTAATTTCAATGTCTTTGCTTTCGGCTGCGCCGGCAAAACCCGCACCAGACATAGCATCAGAAATATTTTTTGCACCAAAAGCGGCGGTGTTCCATGCGGCAGCCAATACTTCACCAGATTTAAGCAATCCTGCAGATATCGCAAATACAACAGATCCGGCTACACCGGCGCTTTTCAAAAATGTTCTACGTAATTGATCCATTTCACAACCCCTCAAATAAAATTAAACTTATAACTCCAGTATGTAATCGGTGACCTGATCAACTTTCTGCTCTGTGATTATTTTGTATTTTCCTCATGACAGTGAATTGTATTTACAAAGCAGTGGAGGAAGCTCTATCCCCGCTTTATAAAATTATCATCAACCGTCGTTTGGCCAATCTCGTTAATCAAACTCGTTTGCCGAGTTAGTCCAAGCGATATTAAATAACCAACCCTACTAGTTTACTCAAGTTGAACTACTTCTGACAAGCTATTTTCACTAAAATCGCCAACTTTCCAGCATATGCGATAACCTCGGGACGTATGTAATCATTGGTAAACCCAGTTAACTCGTTGACTATTGTTGCTTAAGAATGTGACTGGATGCAACTGAGCTATATTTTTACATAGCCCCACCCCTGAAGCAGGCGCTTGTTGATTTGGTCTGCTGCAGAAGA
>JANXWX010000222.1 GCA_025350915.1 Nitrosomonadales bacterium | reverse complement strand
TGAGAAAACTATCCAGGGTATGGCAGAGGGCTTACGCCAGATTGCGCAATTGCCCGACCTGATCGGTGAGATCACCGATATGAAATTTCGCCCCTCCGGCATACAGGTTGGCAAGATGCGCGTGCCGCTGGGTGTGATCGGCATCATTTACGAGTCGCGCCCTAACGTAACCGCCGATGCCGCGGGCTTGTGCATTAAATCCGGCAACGCAGCAATTTTACGTGGCGGCTCGGAATCTTTGCATTCCAATCAGGCGATTTCAGCTTGTGTCGATGCAGGGTTAAAAGCGGCTGGTCTGCCGGAAACTGCCGTGCAGGTGATCAATACGACTAACCGGGATGCAGTAGGCGAACTGATCACAATGAAAGACTACGTGGATGTGATCGTGCCCCGTGGCGGTAAAGGGTTAATCGAACGCATTTCTGCAGATTCGCGTGTGCCGGTGATCAAGCATTTACACGGTGTTTGCCACGTCTATATCGATGATGAAGCAGATCTGGAAAAAGCCATCCGTATTGCCGACAATGCCAAGACGCACCGCTATGGCGTGTGTAATGCAATGGAGTCGTTGCTGGTTGCGCAAGGCATCGCCGCAAAAGTATTGCCCAGGCTGGGAAAAATTTATACCGGCAAGGGTGTTGAGCTGCGGGGTGATGATGCCGCGCGAAAAATTTTCAGCCCGATGATTGCAGCCACTGAAGAAGACTGGACTACCGAGTATCTGGCGCCCATATTGAGCATACGTGTGGTGGCCGGGCTGGACGCTGCAATCGAACATATCGCCACCTATGGTTCGCAGCATACCGACAGCATCGTTACAGAAAATTACACGAAGGCGATGCGCTTTTTGCGCGAGGTGGATTCCAGCTCGGTAATGGTGAACGCCTCAACCCGTTTCGCCGATGGCTTTGAATATGGGCTGGGTGCGGAGATCGGTATTTCCACCGACAAAATCCATGCACGCGGCCCGGTAGGGCTGGAAGGCCTGACCTCGCAGAAATATATTGTGCTGGGCAGCGGACAGATAAGAAAATAAACAAGTCCCTCTCCCGCGAGGGGAGAGGGGATAAGAATGTAACAGAAATACTTACGGAGCACATATGAGCAAAACCATCGCAGTCAACGTACCGGACATCGGCAACTTTAAAGATATTCCCGTGATCGAAATTCTGGTTAAAGTGGGCGAACGCGTCAAAGCTGAGCAATCACTGATCACGCTGGAAACCGACAAGGCCACGATGGATGTGCCTGCACCCGCTGCTGGTGCAGTAAAAGAACTTAAATTAAAAGTGGGCGATACAGTCAGCGAAGGCAGTGTGATTTTAATGCTCGAGAGTGAAGCATCAGCGCCTGCCGCAAGTATGGCAGGCGCAGCTACAGCCCCAGTTAAAGCCAGCCCAGCTCCGGTCACAGCGCCAGCCGTAAAGCCCGCACCTGCCGTTACCCAAGCTTTTGCCAAGGGTGATATCCACGCCGAAGTAGTCGTGCTGGGCGCAGGCCCTGGTGGCTACACCGCTGCCTTCCGAGCCGCAGACCTGGGAAAGCAAGTCGTGCTTATTGAAAAACACGACTCACTCGGTGGTGTTTGCCTGAACGTAGGTTGCATTCCCTCCAAGGCGCTGCTGCATGTGGCCAAGGTGATTACCGAAGCTGAAGATGTTGCACATCACGGTGTGACTTTCAACAAACCGAAAATCGATATCGATAAAATCCGCAGCTGGAAAGAAAATGTGATCGGCAAGCTCACCGGTGGTCTGGGTGGCCTGGCCAAGCAACGCAAGGTGCAGGTAGTGCAGGGCGTGGCGAAATTTAATACGCCCAATAGCCTCGTAGTGGAAACTAAAGACGGCAAAAAAACCATCACCTTCGACAACGCGATTATCGCCGCTGGCTCAAGCGTCACGCGCATTCCCGGCTTTCCCTATGAAGACCCACGCATTATCGACTCCACTGGCGCACTGGCGCTGGCTGATATACCCAAACGCATGCTGATCATCGGTGGCGGTATTATTGGCCTCGAGATGGCCACGGTTTATGATGCGCTGAACAGCAAAGTTTCCGTCGTGGAACTGATGGATCAATTGATCCCCGGTGCCGACAAGGACTTGGTCAAACCCTTGCATAACCGCATTGCGAAGCGCTATGAGGCAATTTATCTCAAGACCAAAGTCAGCAAGATCGACGCGGAGAAAGAGGGCCTGCTGGTTACTTTCGAAGGCGACAATGCGCCTGTCCCGCAACTCTACGACCGCGTGCTGATGGCGGTGGGACGCCGTCCCAATGGACGCGAAATTGGCGCAGAAGCGGCAGGCGTGACAGTCAACGAGCGCGGCTTTATACCGGTGGACAAACAGCAACACACTAACGTGCCGCATATCTACGCCATTGGCGATATCGTTGGTGACCCCATGCTGGCGCATAAAGCGGTACATGAAGGCAAAGTGGCTGCGGAAGTGATTGCAGGGCACAAGGCCAGCTTCGATGCGTTAACCATTCCATCGGTTGCCTACACCGATCCGGAAATTTCCTGGATGGGCCTGACCGAGACCCACGCCAAAGCGCAGGGCATTCCCTACGAGAAAGCGTCATTCCCCTGGGCTGCCAGTGGACGCGCATTATCAATGGCTCGCGAGGAAGGCCTGACCAAGGTTTTATACGATCCCGTCACCATGCGTATTCTGGGCTCGGGCATCGTCGGCGTGAATGCGGGCGAACTGCTGGCTGAAAGTGTGTTGGCGCTGGAAATGGGTGCGGACATGCAAGACCTGGCACTGACCATCCATCCCCATCCGACACTGTCTGAAACGATCGGTTTCGCGGCGGAAATTGCCGAAGGCAGTATCACCGATCTGTACATGCCAAAGAAAAGGCACTGAGCTTAAACATCCATCTGGTTTTCTTTCCCCTCATCCGCCACCGAGTAGCACAGACTGGTCAGGAGATGTCGGCGAGGACTGTCTGAGCACGTAGTGCGAGTTCCACAGCCGCCTGACCTGTCGAGCACACGCAGGGAATCCCGAAGGGATGGCGGATTGGGGTCGCCTTTTCTTTGGGTACTTTCTTTTGGCGAAGCAAAAGAAAGTACCCAGCCGCCGGGCTGCCCCCGGCAAGCTTGAATTTTCAATCAAACTTGATGGACACACTTTCCTTATATTTCACCAGCGACCTCAGCCTGTGGGGATTATTTATTTCCAGCCTGTTAAGTGCAACCCTGTTACCCGGCGGTTCAGAACTGGTGCTTCTCGGTGTACTCAAGCTGCATCCTGAATTATTCTGGCCTGCACTGGCTGTAGGCACGCTTGGTAATACGCTGGGAGGAATGGTCACCTTTGGCATGGGTTATCTGTTGCCGCACGCCAGGCAACTCAAGCACATCGAAAAAATGCGTCGCTATGGCACGCCTGCGCTGCTGCTGGCGTGGACGCCTATCCTCGGCGATGCGCTATGCCTGACGGCGGGCTGGCTGAAACTTAACCCGTGGTTTGCCGCGCTGTTTATGGCAAGCGGCAAGTTCGTACGTTACTACTTAATTGCGATCATTTAACTCGGGTAAAATAGCGCCTTCTGTTTTTCCCTTACGGGCACTCCCAGTTTATGCGACCCTATCTCAATCTGATGCAGCATGTGCTAGACCACGGCACTAAAAAATCCGACCGCACAGGTACCGGCACAGTCAGCGTGTTTGGCTACCAGATGCGCTTTAATCTGGCCGAGGGCTTTCCGCTGGTCACCACGAAGAAATGCCATATGAAATCCATCGTGCATGAACTGTTGTGGTTCTTGCAGGGTGATACCAATATCAAATATCTCAAAGACAACGGTGTCAGTATCTGGAATGAATGGGCCGATGAACAGGGTAACCTCGGGCCGGTGTACGGCAAGCAATGGCGCTCCTGGGCAACGCCCGATGGCCGTGTCATCGACCAGATTTCAGAAGTGATTGCCCAGATCCAAAGCAATCCGGATTCACGTCGTTTAATCGTTTCAGCCTGGAATGTGGGTGAACTTGACAAGATGGCGCTTGCACCCTGCCATGCTTTTTTCCAATTTTATGTGGCAGACGGAAAATTATCGTGCCAACTTTATCAGCGTAGTGCAGACATCTTTTTGGGTGTGCCTTTCAATATCGCCTCTTACGCCTTGCTCACACTGATGATTGCGCAAGTATGCAATCTCAAACCGGGCGATTTTGTGCATACCCTTGGCGATGCCCATTTGTATTCCAACCACATGGGACAGACACGCGAACAATTGTCACGCGAACCACGTAAATTGCCAACTATGCGCATCAACCCGGAGGTAAAAGATATTTTTGACTTCAAATTCGGGGATTTTACGCTGGAAGGATATGACCCATACCCTGCGATAAAAGCACCTGTTGCTGTTTAACAGCAATCAGGCTTGCATCAACACACGATTGCATCGGTAGAATTGACCGGTATTTCTGGCCTTATTTGATAACACTAACACCTGACACCATGATATAAATGCCCGTAGAGATTGCACAGCGCTTAATCAACTCGAGTTGAGGACATATCAAATGAACATAAACTGGATCAAGCACAGCATACGGAACAGACTTTTATTAGTCTCTGGCACTGGCATCCTGCTGATGCTGGCAGCCTCCTTCTTTGATTTTTTCTGGTTGATGCTGCTGGTTGCGGCTGTATCTTTCTTCATGAGTTACAAAGCAGTTACCCAGCTTGTTTACAATCCGGCTCACATCCTGATAGATGATATGAGCCGACTGGCACAGGGCGATTTCAGCACACCTGTATCCCATATTACCCAGGATGGCATTGGAAAAATAGCAGCACGGGCCGAGTTGATCCGCAATGACCTTGGAAAAATATTTATCCAATTGAATGGCCTGACGAGCGAAATCAGCAGTACAGCCAAGGATCTTTCCGCGAATGCGCAACAAGTTTCAACCGCCTCCATAAAACAAAACGAATCGACTGCCTCCACTTCATCTGCCGTAGAAGAGATGGCAGTAAGCATTACCTCTGTTGCGGAAAATACGATGGCCGTAAAGCAAATCTCCAGGGACAGTACGGAGCGCTCTTCCGCAGGAAACGAAAGTCTATCGGCACTGATTGGAGAGTTGTCTGTAGTGGAAACTTCGGTGGAGGAAATCTCGGTATCGGTAGCAGAGTTTGTGCATAGCGCCGAGTCGATTACCCAGATTACACGCCATGTCAAGGACATCGCGGAACAAACCAACCTGCTGGCGCTGAATGCGGCGATTGAAGCGGCACGTGCCGGTGAACAGGGTCGCGGTTTTGCTGTGGTAGCAGATGAAGTGCGTAAACTTGCAGAAAAATCGGCTCAGTCTGCGAGTCAGATTGATCTGATCACTATCGCATTAGGCGAGCAATCCTTATCCGTTAGTAAAACTGTAAAGAAGGGAATGGAGTCCTTGCAAAGCAGCCAGGATATGCTGGAGAACGTTGCTATGCTTCTGGGTGATGCAAGCCATTCTGTGACCAAAACAACCCAGGGCGTCGACAATATAGCCCAGGCGGTAAACGAACAAAAAGCGGCCAGCAACGATATTGCGCAAAATATTGAAAAAATTGCACAGATGACAGAGGAGAATATGCTGGCAAGCAAAAAAAACTCGGTCGCTGCGGACCATTTACAGCAACTATCCTCCTCTCTTCAAGCTATTGTTTCACGCTTCAAGGTCTAAAGATGCACGCACAAATTTCAATCATTGTGGCCATGGCGAAAAATCGCACCATCGGCATTAACAACACCCTGCCCTGGCGATGCCCGGAAGATTTGAAGCATTTCAAGGCGCTGACGATGGGGCACCATATGATTATGGGCCGCAAGACCTTCGACTCAATCGGCAAGCCCCTGCCGGGGCGGACGACAGTGGTGGTCACACGAAATCAAACTTTAAAAATTGCAGGTTGCATCATTGCACATTCATTGCGCGAGGCAATAGCAGCATGCGCCGGCGATGATGAAATTTTTATCGTAGGCGGCGCAGAACTATATGCCCAGGCGCTGCCCTTGGCGAATACGCTTTATCTCACCGAAATCCAGCAGGATATTATTGGTGATGCACATTTTCCCGCTATGAATGCGCAACACTGGCAAGAAATTTCCCGTCAATCTCACTCACAAATTACCCCCCAGACGCTGGATTATCACTTTGTGACCTATCGCCACACTGCCTAATATCACAAATAACACAAAACAATCATACAATTGAACTCAGGCATTAAATTTATTGCCTAAAGTTTTCATTTTTGTTGACGTTATCTGACTCAAGCATCTCTTGGGATGCATAACCCTATACTTGAGGAGAACAGAAATGAAAAACTTCGTTATTGCTACGGCCTTGTCCCTATGTGTTGCTGCCCCTGCATTTGCCGCAAAATCAGGCAACTACTATGACGCCTATGATGCCCGCGACCATTCAAACAGGAATGACAGGATGGCGCGCGGAAGTAAAATGTACATTGGCTTGAGCGGCGGCCAGCAAAGCACCAATATACCAAATTTATCCGCCACCTCAACCAACACAAGTTCAACCGCTTACTCGGTTTTTGCAGGTTACTCATTCAACGAATACTTTGCTGCAGAGCTAGCCTATGCAAACTTTGGCACTATTGATCTAATCACCCCAACTGACACAATGAAGAGTAGCGCCGGGAGCCTGAGTGCAGTTGCATCAATGCCATTAGGCAGAGTGGCTTCGCTGTTTATCAAGGGCGGCTACGCATCAACAACAACTGAAGTGACCAGCAGTGGTGTCGTCTCACCCACAGATAGCACATCTGGCGGCACCTATGGCGCTGGTATTCAATTAAATGCTGGCAACCGCGTTGGCATCCGCATTGGTTACGACACTTACAGAATGCTGGTAGGAACAACCAATCACAACGCCAATGTTGCCAGTCTGGGTGTGATGTTCAAGTTCTAATTACCGACCAGCTTAGCCGGCCAAAACACGGCGTTTTTTATCAGGATCCGAAAATAGTATCACTGAGAAGGCGTGTACTACTTTTCGGGATCCTCGTCGTTTATACAATGAAAAAAAGCGCGGCGAACCGCGCTTTTTTGTTTCAGAAATCCAATCCTAATCCTGCTTTACACAATCGACATAATACGTTTTGTCACCGTTAATTTTCTCGGCGACCAAGCCGTGAATATCCGTTTCGAAGCCGGGGAATTTGCGGTTGAAGTCACGTGCAAATTTCAGATAATCAACAATAGTTTTGTTGAATCTTTCACCCGGTATCAACAGTGGAATACCCGGTGGATAAGGTGTCAACAAGACCGCAGTGACGCGTCCTTCCAGATCATCGATCAACACTCGCTCTATCTCGCCGTGCGCCATTTTGGCGAAGGCATCCGAAGGTTTCATCGCGGGCACCATGTCGGACAGATACATTTCTGTAGTCAATCTCGCCACATCGCTTGCCTTGTAAATGCCGTGTATCTGGTCACATAATTCGCGCAGGCCAATTTTTTCGTAGCGCTTATTTTTTGCGATAAATTCAGGCAGTATCCGCCACAATGGTTGATTCTGGTCATAGTCATCTTTAAATTGCTGCAATTCGGTCACCATAGTATTCCAGCGCCCCTTGGTGATACCGATGGTGAACATGATGAAGAAGGAATACAGGCCGCACTTCTCCACCACCACACCATGCTCAGCCAGATATTTGGTCACGATGCTGGCAGGAATACCGCTATCCGCAAAATCACCTTCTACTTCAAGGCCAGGGGTAATTACGGTAGCTTTAATCGGGTCCAGCATATTGAAGCCTGGCGCCAGTTTACCGAAGCCATGCCAGCGATCCTCGGTACGCAGCATCCAGTCATCGCGCGAGGCCATGCCCTCTTCCACCAGATACTCTGGGCCCCATACCTTGAACCACCAGTCTGCGTCACCAAACTCTGCATCCACCTTGCGCATCGCGCGGCGAAAATCCAGCGCTTCAGCAATGGACTCTTCTACCAGAGCAGTGCCACCCGGCGGCTCCATCATCGCAGCTGCAACGTCGCAGGAGGCAATAATGGCGTACTGCGGGCTGGTTGAAGTATGCATCAGGTAGGCTTCGTTAAAACAGTCACGATCCAGTTTCCTTTCTTCACTATCCTGCACCAGTATTTGCGAAGCCTGTGAAAGACCTGCCAACAGTTTATGCGTGGATTGGGTGGAGAAGATCATCGACTCCTTGGTGCGCGCTCGGTTCGGGCCGATCGCATGCATGTCTTTGTAAAACTCGTGGAAGGTTGCATGAGGCAACCAGGCTTCATCAAAATGCAGCGTGTCGATTTTTCCATCCAGCATCTGCTTGATGGTTTCCACGTTGTACAACACGCCGTCGTAGGTGCTTTGCGTGATCGTCAGGATGCGCGGCTTTTGTTTTTTGTTTTTGATAAACGGATTTGCATCAATCTTGCGCTGTATCGTTTCCATGCGGAATTCATCGAGGGGAATGGGTCCGATGATGCCGTAGTGGTTACGTGTTGGCGTCATGAATACCGGCACTGCACCCGTCATGATAATCGCATGCAATATCGATTTATGACAGTTGCGGTCCACCACCACGATGTCATCCGATGCGACAGTTGAGTGCCACACGATCTTGTTCGAAGTCGAGGTACCGTTGGTGACAAAATACAAATGGTCAGCATTAAATATACGCGCTGCATTCAACTCGGAAGCGGCAACCGGGCCGGTATGGTCCAGTAACTGGCCCAGCTCATCTACTGCATTGCACACGTCGGCACGCAACATGTTTTCACCAAAGAACTGGTGGAACATGCGCCCGACAGGTGACTTCAGAAAGGCCACACCACCGGAGTGGCCAGGGCAGTGCCAGGAATAGGAACCGTCCTGAGCGTAGCCGACCAGCGCGCGGAAAAATGGCGGCGCCAGCGAATCGAGATAGGCTTTGGCTTCACGGATAATATGGCGCGCCACAAACTCCGGCGTATCTTCATGCATATGGATAAAGCCATGCAACTCGCGCAGAATATCGTTGGGGATATGGCGCGATGTGCGTGTTTCGCCATATAGATAAATTGGAATTTCCGCATTTTTGTGGCGTATCTCGGCAACAAAGGCACGCAGTGTTTTCAATGCAATTTCCGTATCCGCCACACTACCCGAACCAAACTCCTCATCATCTATCGACAATAAAAATGCCGACGCGCGGCTTTGCTG
The DNA here is from genome assembly GCA_025350915.1 of Nitrosomonadales bacterium. GTDB lineage: Bacteria > Pseudomonadota > Gammaproteobacteria > Burkholderiales > Gallionellaceae > 39-52-133. The sequence continues at coordinate 3,610 of JANXWX010000222.1, read as the reverse complement.
CTGTGCAAAAGAAGACAGGTCACCATAGCTGGTCACACCGAGCACTTCGATGCCCTCTTTCTGGATGGCATCGGCCAAGGCACGAATACCCAGACCGCTGGCATTCTCTGCACGAAAATCTTCATCGATGATGATGATGGGAAAATTAAATTTCATAGCTACTCCATGAATGGAACGCAAACCGCGCTCCACGATAAAAATCAGATTAAAACAACATCACTACGCGAAATTTAATTTCAGTGCAGGCTCATATTGACCGCAGGGCAATGTGACGCCGGAGCTAAAGCTAACTTCATTCGGTACGCCACAATAGGTAAAGCTGCCTTTCGGCATAAAGTTCGCGAATTGTCGCAGATTTAGGGTTGGATGTGCAGATTGTTAATTGATAAGTCTTTTCAATGCAAAACACTAAAAATTCAGAGTTCACCCAAAGGCATGGCGTGTAAAAAATTTCGCCGCGCAGCATATGATAAATATGTAAGTAAGAAAACAAAGTTTCAGTGTAGGGTAACCTTTAGGTTGGCCAAAGCTAAATTTTTTACACAACGCCGCAGTTGGGATGAATCGTCCCCCGCAGGCAAGCCGCAGAGCGGCTGCTCGCAAATCCGGATTTTTATCACATCTTTGGCAGCGTGACACCACTCTGCCCCTGATACTTGCCGCCCCTGTCCTTGTATGAGGTTTCGCATACCTCATCAGACTCAAAGAACAGCACCTGCGCCACGCCTTCATTGGCGTAAATTTTTGCCGGCAACGGTGTAGTGTTGGAAAACTCCAGCGTCACATAACCTTCCCACTCGGGTTCGAACGGTGTGACATTAACGATGATGCCACAGCGTGCATAGGTGCTCTTGCCCAGGCAAATGGTGAGTACATTACGCGGAATGCGGAAATATTCCACTGTGCGCGCCAAAGCAAAAGAGTTGGGCGGAATGATGCAGAAATCGTTATTCACTTCAACAAACGAACTGGGATCAAAATTTTTCGGATCCACAATCGTGCTGTTGATGTTGGTGAACAACTTGAATTCCCTGGAGCAGCGTATATCGTAACCATAGCTGGATGTGCCATAGGAGACGATGCGCTTGCCATCCACTTCTTTCACTTGACCGGGCTCAAACGGCTCTATCATGCCGTGCTGTTCCGCCATACGGCGTATCCACTTGTCCGCTTTTATACTCATGCCCGTATCTAACCCTTCCCTTGAAATTAAAAGTCCCTTACCCAAGTTAGGGTAAAGGACTTAAGTTTACTGCTTTTTTGGATTCGTTGCGTTTTTCTGTATGGTATTAAGTGCTCTTCACCACGATTTTTGGGAAGACGGCACTATGGTCCTGTGCCATTTCAGCGATCTTCACTGCAATGCGGCGCGCAATCTGCTTGTAAACCTTGGCAATATTGCCATCAGGCTCTGATACAACAGTAGGCGCACCTGAATCAGTCTGCTCGCGTATCTTGATATCCAGCGGCAAGCCGCCAAGGAATTCCGTATTGTAGTCTTTGCACATTTTCTCGCCACCACCGCTGCCGAAAATATGCTCCTCATGCCCGCACTTGGAACAAATATGCGTACTCATGTTTTCCACGATACCGAGAATCTTGATATCCACCTTCTCGAACATTTTGAGACCCTTGCGTGCATCCAGCAACGCGATGTCCTGCGGCGTTGTAACAATCACTGCACCAGTTACTGGCACTTTTTGCGCCAGTGTCAGTTGAATATCACCGGTACCGGGCGGCATATCGACGATCAGGTAATCCAGATTGTTCCAGCGAGTCTGGTTCAGCAATTGCTCCAGGGCCTGTGTCACCATCGGACCGCGCCATACCATGGCCTGATCATCGCCCGGGATCATAAAGCCGATCGACATTGCCTGCAGACCGTGGCCTATCATCGGCTCCATTGACTTGCCGTCGTTGGAGACAGGTGAACCTTTCACGCCCAGCATAGTGGGCTGGGATGGCCCGTAAATATCCGCATCCAGAATACCCACGCGTGCGCCTTCTGCCGCCAGCGCCAGCGCCAGGTTAATCGCTGTTGTTGATTTACCCACGCCGCCCTTGCCGCTGGCTACCGCAACAATATTTTTTACGCCGTCGACCATCTTCACACCACGCTGTACCGCGTGCGACACGACCTTGCTGGTCACATTCGCTTCAATCTTGCCTGCACCCGAAAGTGTTTTCTTTAGATGATCTTCAACCATCACCTTGATTTCTGCCCAAACACTTTTTGCCGGATAGCCCAACGTGACATCCAGCGCAATATCCGCGCCGTTGATTTTAATATTCTTGATTGATTTACCCGTCACAAAATCTTTTTTGGTATTGGGATCGATCAATTGTTTCAACGCACCTTGCACATCCGCATCTGTAAAAGCCATTTTTTTCTCCTGGGTATTCATTCAATAATCTAAAAATATGATTCTACCCAATTCCGACTAATCGCGTAGGTTTTGCTACAATACGAAAACCATCTTAGTTACAAGGCAATTATGACTCGCAGCACTCGCAACACACCCAGAAAGATTCTGGTCACTTCCGCCTTACCCTACGCCAATGGCAGTATCCATCTCGGTCATCTGGTTGAGTACATCCAGACAGATATATGGGTACGTTTTCAAAAAATGCAAGGCAACAGCTGCCATTATGTGTGCGCGGACGATACGCACGGCACGCCCATCATGCTGCGTGCCGAAAAAGAGGGCATCACGCCTGAGCAATTAATTGCGCGCGTATGGCAGGAACACTTCGACGATTTCAAAGCCTTTCATGTGAATTTCGACCACTACGGCTCAACCAACTCTGCCGAAACGCAAGGATTTGCCAACGCGATTTACAACAAGCTAAAAAGCAACGGACTGATCGACAAGCGTTCGATCGAGCAATATTACGACCCGGTCAAGGAAATGTTTTTACCCGACCGTTTCATCAAGGGTGAATGTCCAAAGTGCGGCGCAAAAGATCAATACGGCGACAACTGCGAAGTATGCGGTGCGGCTTACACACCGGCTGAAGTAAAAAACCCTTATTCCGCTGTGTCAGGTGCCAAGCCAGTCATGCGTGTGTCAGAGCATTATTTCTTCAAACTCTCCGCACCCAGTTGCCAGCAATTTTTACAGCAATGGACAACCAGCGGCACACTGCAATCCGAGGCCGCCAACAAGATGCAGGAGTGGCTGGGTACCGAGGGAGAAAATAAACTTACCGACTGGGATATTTCACGTGATGCGCCCTACTTTGGTTTTGAAATTCCCGATGCACCAGGCAAATATTTTTATGTATGGCTGGATGCACCGGTAGGCTATATGGGCAGCTTCCAGAAACTGTGCAATGAACGCGGGATCAATTTCGACGACTACTGGAAGCAGGGATCGGATACCGAGCTGTACCACTTCATCGGCAAAGACATTCTCTACTTCCACGCCCTGTTCTGGCCCGCGATGCTGCAGCACGCCGGCTTCCGCACGCCGACCAAACTGTTCGCGCACGGCTTCCTCACTGTCAACGGCGAGAAGATGAGCAAGTCGCGCGGCACCTTCATCACCGCGAAGAGCTATGTGGACCACATAAAGAATACCGAATACCTGCGCTACTACTACGCGGCCAA
>JANXWX010000220.1 GCA_025350915.1 Nitrosomonadales bacterium | reverse complement strand
CGCACCTGTTGACCTACGGGGTTGGCGTTCGAGCCGTAAAGTTTGTCGACCACGGTTTGTCCGAGGACGATTACCTTCGTGCCTGCGTCGACATCGCTCTGTGCGAACACCGCGCCGAGCGCAACGGGCCAATTTCGGATCTCGAAATACACGGGCGACGTCCCGGTGATACTCGTCGTCCAGTTCTGATCTTCGCTGATCACCGACGCATTCGTTTTGTTCGCGGTTGTGGTGGGCGTCATCGCCCAATGGGTCTACAGCACCGCACCGCCAAACCAGCACCAGGTACAGCAGCCCGACACAGCCGCACACATCGACCCGGCCGAAGCAGAGCGCTGCAAGGTGCCAGACTATGCCAAGACCCTGGGGCATGAAGAAAAATGGAAGCTGCACAACAATTGCAGGTAAGCCGGAATAGGCCTCATCACTCATAAAAGTTTTAACCGTAAAGGAATCTCATGAAAACAACCTTAACCCGCATGAAAAATATCTATATTTTTCTGGCATTTTCACTGCTCTCGACACAGGCATCAGCAGTGCAATTTTCACCTGTGCAGGTCAGCACAAATATCTATGCCTTTATCGGCGATACCGGCATGCGCAGCTATGAAAACGAGGGCATGAATGCCAACGCGGGCTTTATTGTGACCAAGGCTGGCGTGGTCGTGGTGGACAGCGGCTCCACTTATCTCGTTGCCAAAGCCATGCATGCGGCGATCAAAAAAATTACGCAACAACCGGTCAAGTATGTCATCAACACCGGCGGGCAGGATCACCGCTGGCTGGGCAACGGCTATTTCAAGGAACAAGGCGCGCAAATCATCGCCAGCCGCAAAGCCCTGACTGATATGCAGGAACGCGGCGCGATGGAGCTGGCTGCACTCAAACCTGAATTGCGCGAAAAATTGACCGGCACCCATATCGTCTACCCGGAGCGTCTGTTTGACCAGACCGACTCGATTAAACTGGGCGGAGAAGAAATTCAGATACTGTTTTTTCAGGGCGGACACACACCCGGCGACGCAGTGGTCTGGCTGGCAAAATCGCGTACGCTATTCAGCGGTGATCTTGTTTTTGCAGACCGCATGCTCGGCATACTGCCTGTCAGCAACAGCAAGGACTGGCTTGCCTCTGTCGAAAAAATTGAAAAACTCAATCCAAAAGTGATTATTCCCGGCCATGGCAAGGTGTGCGATCTGACCAAAGCAAGACATGACACCAAGGAATATTTAACCCTGCTGCGTAACCATATGCGCAAGGCTTACGATGCAGGCAGCGATCTGCAACAATCGATTAACACACTGGATCAAAGCGCCTTCCGCAACCTGCAACATTACGACTTGCTGAAAGGCGGCAATGCCAGCCGCGTTTATCTGGAAATGGAAACTGAATAATGAAAAAACTTATCACGGCAAGTCTGACTGCATCACTGCTGTTTACCCTGCCGGTATTGGCCAAAGGCGAACAGGATACCCGTCAAAAAATCAAACTTCCCGGCATGATGAAAGAACACATGCTGGGCAATATGCGCGACCATATGCTGGCAATCCATGAAATCCAAAGCGCGCTGGCAAAAAACGAACTCGACAAAGCCGCCGACATCGCCGAACAACGGATAGGCATGAGCTCACTGGTTGAACACCATGCGGCAATGATGGCACCTTACATGCCAAAAAACATGCAGGATATCGGCACCAAGATGCATCATGCAGCCAGCCGCTTTGCGATGGTAGTGAAAGAAGGCGATGCGCTTAAATCGCTTGATGGTCTGGCTAAAATTACGCAACAGTGTGTTGCCTGTCATGCCGCGTACAGGCTCAATTAACGCCAATGAAGTAACGTAGCGATTGCCGCAAACCGCTACTCTTCGGCCTTTGTCGCCAATGCCTGAGTCAAAATGATGTGGGGAGTGTCCGCTTAACACTCGACATCAAAAACTCAAGTAGCTCCACCCGGCCAGTGCCGTAGTCATTTCTTTTTCCGAGGTGGCTTGCTCCCCGGTTTCACATCCACCTGCCCGAGCGCTTTCGTCGCCTTCAGCACCCGGCCAAAGTCCGACTCGATTTTCTGCGTCCGGTTGAATTCTGCGTATTCGGCCAGCGCCTTCTGGCCGGCCTGCGTCTTGCTGATGTAGCCCTTGTGGGTCAGTACCTCGTACTCATTGAAACTCAGGAATTTGTCCACGCTGCCTGCCATATCGGCCATGCTCATCTGTACGCGGTTTTCGATGATGTTTTCGATGATGTTTTCGATATAGTCGAAGAAACTGGAAATGGTGCGTTCCAGCCGCTTGATCTCCCGCTCGGAGAGGTAATTTTTGGCTATAGTGACATCCGAGGCCAGCACGCGACCATGCGGATATATTCCTTCAGAATCTGAGTGGCCCAGATGCGGAACTGGGGGCACGCTTGGAGCTGACGCGGTAACCAACAGCAATAATGGCATCGAGGCTGTAGTGCTTGAGATTACGCCGGACGGCCCGCCCGCCTTCGTTTTGAACTACCGAGAAATCCTCGGCAGTTGCCTTTTCCGCCAACTCACCCTCGGCGTAGATGTTCCTGAGGTGCAGGCCGATGTTGTCAGCGGTGGTCTGTACAGCTCTGCCATGAGGCGCTGGGGCAGCCATAAGGTTTCGGCATGGTGAGACACGGACATGGACTTTCTCGTCATCGCCAGCATAGAGCAGGAACGGCGCTTCAGTGCCTTCAATTACCGTGATGGGCTGTTTCTCCGTCGGAGTCTCTTTCTCTGCCATGTGTGTTATTTGGTTTGTCGATTTCATTTGGTAATTATTGAGCTTTCCATAATTCATGACAGGAAAAAACATTAACAGCAAAATCCCCCCCTTTGCCAAAAGTGGGGAACCAACCTAGCTTGAATCAGAGAGCGTCCCTCCCTTTGGCAAAGGGAGGCTAGGAGGGATTTAAAAGTGTCATGATTTATGGAAAGATCAATAATGATGAAAATTATTTTTATCAAGGACTTCCATAATTCGCATCGTATAAACATATAGTGCGCTTGCGTCTGTTACGCCGCCATTTCCTCGACTTCGCGCTCAATCTTATCTTTCAGCTCCGTTTCTGCGATTTTCAAATCGTAGGTCATTTGCAGGTTCAGCCAGGATTGTGCATCTGTGCCGAAATATCGCGCCAAACGCAGCGCAGTATCAGGGGTGATCGAGCGGCGCTCTTTCACAATTTCATGTAGCCGCGTGGCGGGTACACGTAGAGCCTGTGACAATGCGTGAACGCTCATGCCCAACGGCACAAGGTATTCTTCCCGTAAAATTTCTCCCGGATGTACCGGGCGCATTCCATTTTTTGCCATGTTGTACTCCCTAGTGATAATCGACGATTGCGACATCGAACACGTCGCCATTCTTGAATTTGAAGCAGATACGCCATTGGTCATTCACGCGGATGCTCCATTGTCCCTTTCGGTCTCCATGCAAGGCTTCCAGCCGATTGCCCGGCGGTGAGCGGAGGAAGTCCAAAGTGGCCGCCGCCTCCAACTGCGTCAGCTTGCGCTCGGCCACAGCCTGTATCGCACGGAAACGCCGCGGATTACGCCCCTCAAATAGCGCCTGAGATTCCTTGCAAGAAAAGGACTTAATCATAACGTACACGATATTACGTTACGCGTTATATGTCAACAGTAATACGGCGCCATGGAGTGCTATCGAGAAGCGTCTATATAACTGACACTCTCATGTCCGTTCATGGTGAGCTTGCCAAACCATAGCGGCCGCTCTGCGTTTGCAATTCGGCCTTCGACGAGTTCGTGACAAGCTGTCAGATACAATCGAAATTACTACAGGTTACCCGAATCAAACAGCACGTTCTCCCTGAGTTTTTTCAGTTCGTCACGCAATCCAGCCGCCTTTTCAAACTCCAGATTTTTTGCGGCTTGCAGCATATCTTTTTCCAGACGCTTGATCTCTTTTGATACATCTTTCTCGCTCATCGCCAGGTACTTTGCCTGCGTCTGCGCAGCCTTGAGCTGCTTCTTCGCATCGTCCGGCTCGTACATGCCCTCGATAATATCCTTGATGCGCTTGGTCACACTAAGCGGTGTAATGCCATGCTCCTTGTTATGCGCCAGCTGTTTGTTGCGGCGGCGCTCGGTTTCGTCTATCGCATAGCGCATGGAGTCGGTGATGCGGTCGGCATACAGGATCGCGGTGCCGTGCAGGTGGCGCGCGGCGCGGCCTATGGTCTGGATCAGCGAGCGGCGCGAGCGCAGGAAACCTTCTTTGTCCGCATCCAGTATCGCCACCAGCGACACTTCGGGGATATCCAGGCCTTCGCGCAGCAGGTTGATACCGATCAGCACGTCAAACATGCCAAGGCGCAGGTCGCGGATAATTTCCACGCGCTCGACTGTTTCAATATCCGAGTGCAGGTAACGCACCTTGATGCCGTGCTCGGACAGGTAATCGGTGAGATCTTCCGACATGCGCTTGGTCAGGGTTGTCACCAGCACACGCTCGCCCACTTTGATGCGCAGATTGATTTCAGACATCAGGTCATCGACCTGGTTGATTGCCGGACGCACTTCTATCATCGGGTCAACCAGGCCGGTTGGGCGCACCACCTGCTCCACCACCTGCCCCGCATGTTCTTCCTCGAAGACTGCGGGCGTGGCGGAAACAAATATGCTCTGGCGCATGCACTTTTCAAATTCATCGAAACGCAGCGGACGGTTATCCAGCGCGGAAGGCAGACGGAAGCCGTAGTTCACCAGGTTTTCCTTGCGCGCGCGGTCGCCCTTGTACATGCCGCCAATCTGCGGGATGGTGACATGACTTTCATCGAGGAACATCAGCGCATCCGGCCGCAGGTAGTCCAGCAGCGTGGGCGGCGGATCGCCCGCATTGCGCCCCGAAAGATGGCGCGAGTAATTTTCAATGCCCTTGCAGAAGCCGATTTCGATCAGCATTTCCAGATCGTGGCGGGTGCGCTGCTCGATACGCTGCGCTTCCACCAGTTTATTTTCTTTCTGGTAAAAAGAAATACGTTCCGCCAATTCAATCTTGATTTGCTCTATCGCACGCAAAGTGGTGCTGCGCGGCGTGACGTAATGGCTGGAGGGATAAACGGTATAGCGCGGCACTTTTTGCAGTATCTGCCCGGTAAGCGGGTCGAACAGTGACAGGGTCTCCACTTCATCGTCAAACATGGTCAGGCGCAACGCATGTTCGCTGCTTTCCGCCGGGAAGATATCGATCACATCGCCGCGCACGCGGAAATGACCGCGCGTGAAGTCGATGTCGTTGCGCTCGTACTGCATATCGGTGAGGCGTTTGATAATCTCGCGCTGCGGCACTGTTTCATTCTGGCGCAGGTGCAGGATCATGCCGTGGTAATCCACCGGGTCGCCGATACCGTAAATGGCCGAAACGGTGGCGACAATGATGGAGTCGGGCCGTTCCAGCAGTGATTTGGTCGCCGACAGGCGTAACTGCTCGATCTGCTCGTTAATGCTGGAGTCCTTCTCGATAAACATGTCCCGTGACGGCACATAGGCTTCGGGCTGGTAATAGTCGTAGTAGGAAACGAAGTATTCCACCGCATTTTCGGGGAAAAATTCGCGAAACTCCGAGTAAAGCTGGGCTGCCAGGGTTTTATTCGGCGCCATCACAATGGCCGGTCGCCCCATCTGCGCAATGACATTGGCCATGGTAAAGGTCTTGCCCGAGCCGGTTACCCCCAGCAGGGTCTGAAATGACAGGCCGTCGCGTATTCCCTCCACCAGTTGCGCAATCGCCACGGGCTGATCACCGGCCGGTTCAAACGGCTGGTGCAATATATAAGGGCTATTGGGAAAGGTTTTAATCACGGGTATAATTTTAAACAATACGAACCCTTAATTTTACCATGCGGCAGTGCCGTGCTCGACCCTTAAAAGGACATCCATCTTGCTCTCAAAACGCGTACAAGCTATCAAACCCTCCCCTACTCTGGCAGTTACCGCTCGCGCAGCCAAACTCAAGGCCGAGGGCAAAGATATTATCGGCCTTGGTGCCGGTGAGCCCGATTTCGACACGCCGCAGCACATTAAAGTTGCAGCCATCGAGGCAATCAACAAGGGTTTCACCAAATACACGGCGGTAGGTGGCACGCCCTCGCTGAAACAGGCGATTATCGCCAAATTCAAGCGCGATAACGGTCTCGACTACACACCCAAACAGATTCTGGTGTCCTGCGGCGGCAAGCAGAGCTTCTTTAACCTGGCGCTGGCGGTGATCAATCCCGGCGACGAAGTGATCATTCCCGCGCCTTACTGGGTGTCCTACCCGGATATCGTGATCATCGCCGAAGGCAAGCCGGTGATCGTGCAGGCAGGCATCGAGCAGGGCTTCAAGCTGACCGCCGCGCAACTCAGCGCAGCCATTACGCCGCGCACCAAGATGCTGGTGATCAACAGCCCCAGCAACCCCTCGGGCGCGGTGTATACGCTGGAAGAACTGAAGGCGCTGGGCGAAGTGCTGCGCAAACACCCGCAGATTCTGATCGCCACCGATGACATGTATGAACATATCGCGCTGACCGATGCCAAGTTCGTCAACATCCTCAATGCCTGCCCGGATCTGTATCCGCGCACAATGGTACTGAACGGTGTGTCCAAAGCTTATGCGATGACCGGCTGGCGTATTGGCTATGCTGCGGGTCCGGAACACATTCTTACCGCGATGGAAAATGTACAGTCGCAGAGTACGTCCAACCCGACTTCTATCTCGCAAGTTGCCGCTGAAGCTGCGCTGAATGGTGATCAGAGCTGCCTGGTTCCGATGATTAACGCCTTCCGTGAACGGCATGTATTTGTCGTCAATACCCTGAATAAAATACCCGGCCTGAAATGTGTCATGGCAGGCGGCGCGTTTTATGCCTTCCCCGACGCACGCGCAGCTATTGCAACGCTGCATCGCAAAGGTACGCTTAAGACAGCAACCGATGTTGCACTATCGGAATACTTGCTGGAACAGGCAGGTGTAGCAGTGGTACCGGGCTCGGCATTTGGAAGTGAAGGGTATATTCGATTATCTTTTGCTACGTCGATGGAAAATCTTACCAAAGCACTGGAAAGAATTGCCAAAGCATTGGGATAATAAACTTGATGCAGACGGGCTTGGCAAACAACGTCAGCTGTCTGAGTAAAACAAGCAAGCCTGATCTAGCGACCTTGCTGCAATGTCGGATCAGCAGGCGTACCAGAAAGCCTTAATGGCACCTTGCCGGCATTTACACCTGCAATATCAACAAGGAATTTGCCCGAAAGCTCATGCTTGTCATCTACCTCAATTGATCCTGTTGCGCTTGTCGCTCCTATAGAAATCGAGTTTAGTATATATCGCTGGCTACGCGTATTGACTTTGAACGTTCCTGACAACTCGCTGAAATCTGTATGCCCCGCAACACCAGGACGTGAGCCAAAGCGGGCCGTTGTCTCCATGTCCAATTTGCTGACAACACCATTTTTAATCTCGAAAGCGCCTTCCAGTCGGGGTGTATCATCCAGCTCAGGCAGCGTAGAGCCGTTCATGGAAATAATCACATCGCCAAATAGTTCGCCGTTGATACCAAAATTTGGAAAGAGTGTTTTAAGCTCCAAACTTTTTGCATTGATCTGACCCATTAGCTTCCATCCCCTGCTCCAGTTCAACGTGGCCTTGCCTGTCAACGTTCCACCATATATATGCGCAAATACATCCGAGAAAACTATTTCGTTATTCGCGATCATGCCATTCGCATTGAAATCCTTAAAATTAATTTCAGGAAAAATCGGCAAGTGGCCATCATGCACATTGAGTTCGATCTGGATCAATCGATCTTGCGCATGCAAATCAATTGTCATCTTCGAGTCTGCACTTTGTAAATTTGCCTTGGTAAATTTTCCCTGGGGATCGAAATCTGCAAAGCCATTCAATAACGGCAGTTGAATATCTTTGTTTTGAATATTCACACCGGACAGCTCAATACGCGCAACCGGATATTTTTCAATTCCACCCGCCGACTGCAACCATGGCATCACGTCATTTACTGAAGTCGTTGAAAGGCTAATGTTAACCAATTGAACTTTATTGATTGACCTTGTCGCTGCAAATAGTGCCGACAAGTCAAAGTTCAACACCACATCTTTAACCTTCAACTCTTCGTTTTTTCCCATCGAGACCATATGTAATTCAAGCTTGGGCATAGGAAGAAGTGCAAAATTCATTTTCTTGAAACGAACAGGCTGTTTGATCTGGGCAGAAATTTCTTTTTCCAACGGTGCAATGTACTCATCCAACGGCCAGATGTAAGGCAATCCCGCTATAGCAAGCAAGGACAGTACAATTAATCCCGTGAAGACTTTCCCGATCGGAAGCGGAGTCCGCGCCACTCTTGTTCGAGATTTTTGAGAATTAACACGCTCACTTTCAGCTTGCCTGGCCAAGCGCTCATTTTCTGCTTGCTCCTGTGAAGCTGCTCGTCGCTTTGCAGCTTCAAACTGCCTGGATTGCTGCTCGGCCAGTTTAATTGCTTCTGCTTCGGCAGCAGCCGCTGCTTTTGCCTGTTGTTCCTGCTCGACTTTCAGCCGATATAACTCCTGCTCAACTTTAATTCTTGCTTTTGCTTCTTGCTCCGCTTTATTTATTACCGCACTATCTAGCTCTTCATGATGCTTGGCAAAGTTATCGTAATCGACTTTCATCAGGGCAGCTTCCTGTTCGGCTCTTAACCGCTCTGCTTCCGCCGCTTTTCTTGCCCGTTCCTCGATTGCTGCTTTAACTTTGGATGTTCCCGCCGAGGGCATGACAGGCTTTTCTTGCGGCACAGTCAGCGCAGCAATTTTTCCGGTATTAATCAAGGAAAAATTATCCAGTTTAAAATCCGTTGAATCCGACTTTTGCTTGGACTTAATTTGCCCGAAAGACTCTACAAATGAATCCCTGAGCTTTTTCGCAGAATCCACCTGATCATACCTGCCTGTTCGGGTACCAACAGATGAATCGGAACTTGAATTGCGGCTCACACTTTGCCTGGCTAACGCATCCGCTTTGTCACGTGCCGCCATTTCAGCCTTCAAACGATATTCAGCTTCCTGTCTTAATTTAAGCTCAGCCTCAGCCTTGATTCTCGCCACCTCCAGCTCGGCACGCTCCTTTTCAAGTCTCAAGCGCTCAGCATCAGCCTCGTGTTTGCGCCTGGCTTCAGCTTCGGCTCTTGCTCTTGCCTCTGCCTCCAAACGATTTCTGTGTTCAGCTTCAGCTCTTGCTCTGGTAGCCTCCAGTTCCAGACGAAGCCTTTCAGATTCTTGTTTTATTCTGGCTTCTGCCTCAATTCGTGCCCGCAATTCATCCTGCACATTCCTTAAGCGATCTGCCTCAGCTTCTTTCTTATGATTTATTTCCGCTTCAATTTTGTTCCTTGTTGCAACTTCAATTTTTGCTTTTTCCTTGGCGGCTTCATACGCCCTCAACTTGGCTGCTTTGGCTGCGGCTTCCATTTGAACTGCCTGTTCAACCTTTGTGCGCTCTGCTTCCTGCTTAGCCCTGGCCAACGCCATTGCTTCAGCCTGCCCCCTGGCTTGATTTGCTTCGGTTTGTGATTTGGCCCTGTTAGCCTCAACAATTTCTTTTGCTCTATTTTCTGCCGCCTGAGCACTTGCTTTATCTGCTAACGCCTGTGCATTGTTGCCAACCACATTTGCATTTCCAGATTTAGCTTCAGCCTCTGTTCTGGCTCTTGCCGCGGCTTCAATCTTTGCCCGTTCCTTGGCTGCGTCATAATTTTTTAATTTTGCTTTTTTGGCTGCCGGATCAAGCTTTACACGTGGCTCAAGGTCAATCTGAACTTCCTCTCGCGTAACTTTGCTTGTTTCAACCAGCTCGGGTTTTACTGGCGGTTTAACTGCAGGAGCGGGGATACTGGAAGTGACTATTGCAGGCTTCTCAGAACTGGGCGCACCGGTAATAAAAGAAAAATCCAGATCCGCGCCCTTGCTCTCTGAAATTTTACTCTCTACTGGTTTATTCTGGGTCTGGTTAGTTTGTTTTACCGGGCTCGATACTGGGTTAGCTGGCGTAGCCAATTTTATTGGCGCAGCATCCTTCGGTGTAGACATCTTGAAGGAAGGTGTCGACATTTTCAAAGTCGGCTTTTCCGGTTCTGCTTTCGCACTCTCATCCCTGATGAAGCCACCACTGGCCAATTCCTGCAATGTCTCTTCCAGAGCGTTACGCAAACTGGGCGGCGCACGTTTAGTAATATCATTAACGGTAGATTCATCATCTACCAAATGCAATATACGTTTGGCGTCTCCGAAAAGAAAATCACTATGCCCGCCAACTTCTCTATCGCCCTTATCCGTTTTTACAAAAACAGTTTTTTTGTCCATATCCCGTTAAATAATTTATATTTCCATCGAACTAATGAGTTACCCACTTGCACAACTCAAGCTATTAATTCTATACGCACTATTCTAACATTCACAGGCATGTAAAGTGATTGGATTGTTATCAAAAAATTTAGTTTCTTTGTCGAGGAGTAACATTCCTCACGTCTAATCCTTGACCGAAATGGCCAGACTCAGTATGATGC